>JANQPK010000179.1 GCA_028289505.1 Cyclobacteriaceae bacterium | reverse complement strand
TATGGCCACCCAACCAAATTCGTAGGCAATGGATCCCCAAACCACAAAAGTGCCAGCCGAGAAAAAGCTCATAAAAAGTGAGAGTGCGCTCAGCCACCATGGCAAGGATCCACCGGCGGCAAAGTACGATTTCATGGATTTTCCAGACCCACTGAAAGACATACCGGCAATCAGGATCATCAAGGCGAATAGCACAATCACTATATAATCGAGTGCCGGCATCAGATCAGTTTATAACAATACCAAATACCGCCGCGGGTACATTTTCAGAGGGATGTCGGAATCGGATTACTAGTTTGGAGGTAGTGATTGGGGTTTCGAAAAGAATTTCGTTGCGAGTTTGGCGGTTTTGCGATTTCTGATAAATGCAATTTCCCAAATCATCGAATATCTCATATTCGCGAACCACAAAAGGCATGATGTTTTCAGGATGCCCCCATATGGAAGTTTCCATGGGATGGTCAAAATCGGTATCGAAATTAATGATCAGTTTTCGGATTTCTTTGGGAGTGGACCAGTCCATACTCAACTCCGGAGTCGCATCCTTGGGATCGGCTACCCATGCGTTAGGCTGAATGTAGGGTCTATTACGTCCATTGAGGATATTGTCTGCTTCAAAACACTTAATTGGAGGATCAATGGTCATGGCCAGGTTGTATCCCCGCGGACGACGCTCTGGGGTCCAGAATTCAAAAGCTTCAAAGCCAATTCCCGGGTCAGGTTCCTGTCGTCCGTAGTTGGAAACGGCCCGATTGTGTTTATTGAATACGGTTAACAGACCAGTGATGCGTGATTCACTACATCTAATACTGACTTCCGGATTCTCTGACAGACAGAGAAAAACGTACCTGTGTTCATCCAAACTAGCGTTGAAATCCAATTTTACCCGTTGCACTCCAGCTCCCAACTCCATGATCAACGCTCCTAACTCAACCTCTGGTGTATAGTTGCCGGCAAGAGTGCTTGTTCTCAACCGTACTTCCAATTTTTGCGATTTTTCTGCCTTCACTTCAATTTCAAACACCGGTATAGGTCCTGGTGGTAAGGGTAATAGTTGGGCAGTACCGAACTCCAGAGGAACCCAGGGTCCGTTAAATGGAAGGGCAGCCAGAGTCAATTCAGAAGATGCCCTGAGCTGGTAATCGGTACTAATCTCCTGATCCATCCCGGGAATATACTGACCGGATCGAATCAGTCTTTGTTGCAGCTCACGCATCCTGTCGTCTACTAGCAGGTCTGCTGGTTTCCAATTGTTTTGGATAGCTAAAGCCGCAGCCACGCCTACTGCTTGAGCGGTGTGTGCACAGGTCATCATTACCCTGGTAGAACCAAATGCCAGGTGGGAGGCGCTGATGATGCGACCTGCCAGAAAAAGATTGTCAATATTGCGGCTGAAGAGACAGCGGTAAGGGATTTGGTAAACCCCCTTGCTATGCCATTGATTGCATCCGGGTTTCTCGGAGAAGACGCCATCAGCCGGATGGATATCTATGGCCCAACCACCGAACGAAACGGCATCGTGGAAGGATCTCTGTGAAACGATATCACCTTGAGTCAGCATATAAGGCCCTTCGAACCTGCGACTTTCGCGCTTCCCAGGTATATGCCCCACCCATTCAAGCGTAAGATTGGCAGCCTCCGGAAATTTTCCGGAATTCTTGATGTAATCCCATACACCGTAAACCACTTTCCATAGTTCCCATTTGATGGTTTCCGTCTCGTGCACGGTATCCAGGCGCCCTCCATACTCGATCCACCACATCCAACAAGCCTGGTCCTTCACTGAAAAATTACGATAACGTGGGACTTTGGTGATATCTTTCAGAGCAAAGCTTGGTGGAACGAAGCGCACTGGTTTACCTACATCCTTACTCATAAAGTAAATGGAATGACCGAGTAGTTCGCCATACTCTTTGGAGGGGGCAAAAGGTTCGTTAAACTCATCAGCTGATTCTGCACCCATACGGAAGGCAGCTCCAGCTAGGAATCCCACAATACCATCGCCTGAGGCATCGCAAAATAACGGAGCTTCGAATTTGTAAGTGGTGCTATTTTGACTACAATAGGCGGTGACGCTTTTGATGGAGTCTGAAGAGGATTTAGTGATTTCAAACACTGCGGTGTTCAACAATAGCGTAATGTTCTCTTCTTCGGTGACTTTCTCCAGCAACACGGTGTCAAAGATCAGAGCGTTTCCTTCTGGATTGCGAAATATATTTTCCACCACCAATTCATCAATTATCCCACCTTCGCGTGCCCAACGGTTATTATTGCCCATATGAGAAGTGGCGCCAAGTGCCCATAATCGCACCTCACTGGAGGCATTACCGCCTAATACCGGGCGGTCCTGAATCAGTACTACCTCTATTCCCTGTCTGGCTGCGGTAAGCGCGCAACAGACTCCTGCCAGTCCGCCTCCAACCACCACCAGGTCGCTAGATTGTCGTATGGTCCTGAGAGCACGTTTCGATTTGGAGTTGTCGATTTGCATGGGTGGATTAAATCAATTCGTAGCAATTATGGCATTAAGGCTGATTATCTGCAAACAATGGCAAGCAAAAAATCATGGAGTCATGGTTGCCTGCTTGCTCGGAGCATGCACTAACTCATGACAGGCTTTCTTTTAAATAGACCTGAAACTAGTTAACTTAAGTACTGATAATCCCAAGAATCATGAAGCCTTCACGCCGCAAATTCATTCATAGCGCATTGTGGACCACAGCTGGTATCAGTGTTATCGGTCCATCTCAAATCGCCTGGAGCAAGGCAAATACCGTAATTAAGGCTAGAAGTATCTGGGATATACCCACTCCGGCCCTTTTGATCGACCGGGAAGCTATGGAGCGTAACCTGAGAAAAATGAAGTCATTTCTTTCAGCTACTAATGCTGGTTTACGGCCACATACCAAGACCCACAAATCTCCTGCCATTGCAAAAATGCAGATGGACTACGGAGCGGTAGGTGTATGTGCCGCCAAGGTAAGCGAAGCGGAGGTTATGTTAGCTGGAGGCTTGCAAGACATACTCATTACCTCACCCATAGTAACAGCGGACAAGATCAAACGAGTTATGGCCTTGGCCAGTCAAAGTGACCGGATCCGTCTAGTGGTTGACAGGCAGGAAAATGTCAGAGACCTCAATGAGGCTGCCAAAGCAGCAGGAGTGGATCTGAGTGTGATGATAGATCTGCGCTTGGGATGGATACGCACCGGGATAGACCATGGGAAACCTGCAATGGACCTATTGAAAGCCATTGACAGGAGTTCTAACTTGAGGTTTTACGGGATACAAGCTTATGCAGGGCCTGTTCAACATGTGAGAGGATTCGACCACCGGAAAGAGGCTTCGGAGAAGGCCCTGGCACCTGCACAACAATTGAAAAAGGAAATCATGAAAGCTGGTTATCAAGAGCCCATTCTAAGTGTAGGAGGAACCGGAACCTATTCAATAGATGCTGCCCTGGAAGGAGTTACTGATATTCAGGCTGGAAGTTATCTGTTTATGGATGTTGATTATTTAATGATCGGAGGTAAAGCGGGAGCGCTCTACACGGATTTTGAGCCTTCATTGTATGTGTTGTCGACTGCCATTAGTCAACCACAACCAGGTAGCATTACCATAGATGCTGGCGGCAAATCCTTTTCCAAGGACAAGAAACCTCAGCTCAAAGATATCACCGGTGTGGAATACAGTTTCGCCGGAGATGAACATGGCATACTTAAATTGACCGATCCATCCAAAGAAATTTTAGTTGGAGATAAACTTTTACTTTTGATCTCCCATTGTGATCCAACCATTAACCTATACGATAACTACCATGTATATGCCGGTGAAGAGGTGCAGGAGGTCTGGCCGGTAGCGGGCCGGGGAAAATCGCAGTAGGCCAGGTCAGCCACACCAACCTGAACTGTGTACGTCGGTTTTTACGGTGATCGACCTCCTTACAAGATTGGCAATTACCACATGAATTCACCAAATGATATTCACCGTGATGAGAGGCCATCAAACGGCTATGGTCAATCCAGCTTTGACCAGGTAATTACTGACAGCCTGTGATCTCTTCGACTCATAATTCTGGCTGCTGCTGATCCAGCATGGTGAAGGAGTAAATATCGTCTTTCCGGTCCGATGAGAGGTAAAATAGCCATCGTTTCCATTTCTGGTAATCAACCCAATACCATCTTTAATATTGGGAAAGGATCCATCTCCCGCAGTATTCACTTCAGGGCCTAAATTTATAGGCTCATCCCATTGTCCGTTCTTATAGGTAACCTGGTACAAATCTATACCGCTGTAGCCTCCTGGCTGATCCGATTGAAAGCCCCCTAAAAATCCGAAGGCTGATAAGAATTTATTCCGAGAATTAAATGAACTTAGAAGGGATCAATTCTTAATTCAAACTCAAACCCTATACACTATGAAAAAAGTACTTATTACTGGATGCAGCTCTGGCTTCGGATATATATCGGCCAAATATTTGGCCGAAAAAGGCCATCATGTTTTTGCCACCATGCGAAATCTCAACGGCAAGAATGCCCAGCCTGCATCGGAACTAAAAGATTATGCAAACGCTCATAATCTCAATATTGAGGTGGTAGAAATGGACGTGACATCTGATCAAAGTGTTAAAGCTGCGGTAGACCAAATAGGCGAGGTGGATGTTCTGATCAATAATGCTGGCTTCGGGTACAGTGGTCCGGCTGAAGCATTTTCATCCAAGCAATTTTTGGATCAGCTGGATTTAAACATTGTGGGTACTCTAAGAGCGGCCAAAGCGGTACTACCAGGTATGCGTGTGCGAAATTCCGGTTTAATTATACAGGTGAGTTCAATAGCGGGAAGAGGTGCTTTTCCCGGTTTTGGCGTTTATCATGCCAGTAAGTGGGGATTGGAAGGGTTAACAGAATCTTTGAGGTATGAGGTGGCGCCATTAGGTATAGACGTGGTAATTGTACAGCCAGGTCCTTTCTCAACCAATTTTTTTGGAAATATCGTGAATGCTGAAAGTGAGGAGGTATTATCAGCGTATAACCACGTGACTGAATTTTTCGATGGTTTTGGAAAGAATGTTGAGGGAATGTTCGAGGATGAAAATGCACCCACAGATCCCATCATTGTGGCCGAAATATTTGAAGACCTGATCAGTGCACCTGCCGGAAGCCGCCCACTAAGGACTATAGCTGGGCTGGACTTTGGCATTCAGGCTTTCAATGATGCTATAGACCCACTTAGAAAGGCCAGCATAGCCAACATGGGATTATCGGATTGGGACGGACCCAAAGCGGTGGCTACTTAATTGTTTCTGGCTTTTCGAGCATCTATAAAGCTTTTAACGAAATAAATAATGGCCACTACCGTGGAAAGCATCATGATCAGAACTCGAATAATACCCATGGTGCTGCCACGGTCCAGTGCTCCGGTAAGCGGTTTGACTAAACCAAAAAGAATCAGTAAAGTCAGCAGTACTGCAATATGTGCTATGACCTTATTCTCTTTCTTTATGCCCGGATTCATGAATACCAGGATTACGCCTATAACCGCTGGAATAAGGGCGGTAATCGATGGGCTCTCGGAACTGAAATAAGCCCAGGCTCCAAATGCGATAAGGATTATGGCATTGATCAGACTTGCTTGGTGTGCTTTCATTACTCAATTATTAATGTGCTGTGCTTCAAAGATAGCGTTCTAGAATAACTTACCCCATAAAAGACCAAGTACTATGAAAAATATTGCCATGCTGGGGTGTTTCGATACCAAGGCCGAGGATTTCAGTTACCTGTACCAATGTCTGGTAGAACAAGGAGCAGCCGTTCAGGCTATCAACCTGGGTGTTATGGGAAGCACCAGCCTATTTCCGGTGGCAGTGGAAGCCGAGCAAGTAGTAGCTCGGGCCGGGGGTGTTCTGGCTGCACTACGGGAGGCTGGGGATCGTGCTTCCGCCCTGGATCTGATGGGGGATGGGGCAGCCAAGATTCTGCTGGATCACCACCAGAAAGGAGAACTGGATGGGGTGATTGGAATGGGTGGTGGGGGTGGGACTTTTCTTACTTTAAAGGCCTTACAGTCGCTGCCTTTTGGGGTACCTAAGATCTGTGTCAGTACAGTGGCTGCCAAGGACCTGTCACGCCAAACCGGCACTAAAGACGTGGTACTGATTCCCAGCCTGGTGGATATCGCCGGACTAAACCGCATCAGCCGGGTGATCATGCGACAAGCTGCAGGGGCCTTAGCCGGGATGATCGATGCCACCAGGGATGAACCTAATGAAAAGGAGACCATTGCCATTAGTATGTTCGGCAATACCACCGATTGTGTGGAGATGTGTGCCAAAATGCTGCGTGACCAGGGATACGAAGTACTGGTATTTCACGCGGTGGGCAGTGGTGGCCGTACTATGGAGGCTCTAATAAGGGAAGGTGTAGTAGATGGTGTACTTGATCTGACCACTACTGAGCTGGCCGATGAGCTTTGCGGCGGGATTTGCAGTGCTGGTCCACACAGATTAACGGCAGCTGCTGAAATGGGCATTCCCCAGGTGGTAGCTCCTGGTTGCCTGGATATGGTAAATTTCGGACACCTGAATACGGTTCCGGAAAAGTACCAGGACCGGCTGATCTTCAGCTGGGCCCCAGACGTAACCCTGATGAGAACAGATACCGAAGAGAACAGAAAACTGGGCCAGGAAATCGCGGAGAAACTAAACAAGGCCAGTGGGCCGGTTAAGGTATTGCTTCCCATGCAGGGGATTTCCAAGGTGTCCTCCAGTGCAGGGGTTTTTTATGCCCCTGATACCGATCAGGTTCTTTTCGAAACCATCAAACAACAGGCCAAACCAAACATAGAAGTGATCGAAGTTCAGGCCAATATCAACCATCCGCAGTTTGCTGAACAAGCAGTAAATCATTTGCTAAAGTTGATAAAATCATAACATTTCAGATATTTAACCAAAAATCACAATTCATCATGCCAAATCCATGGACCGGGAAAGGAAACCCCTACACCAAACAGGAAGTTCGAGACCGGCTTCAGCAAACCATCGATAACAACGATGCCATTATTGCCGCCGGTGCCGGTACCGGGATCAGTGCTAAATTCATTGAAAAAGGAGGCGCTGATCTTATTATCATCTACAATTCAGGCCGCTTCAGAATGTCCGGGCACGGGTCTACTGCTGGTATGATGGCCTATGGCGATGCCAATGCGGTGGCCATGGAAATAGGTGAATTTGAAGTGTTACCAGTAGTGGAGGAGATCCCCGTAATATGCGGCGTACACGGAAGTGATCCTCGACGTAGGATGTGGCACTTTCTGGGTCAGGTGAAAGACATGGGCTTCTCCGGGGTCAACAACTTCCCCACCCATTCCATCGTGGACGGGCACTTTCGAAACGTGCTGGAGGAAACTGGTATGAGCTTTCAGAAAGAGGTGGAGATGATCGATCTGGCTTCACGGATGGGCCTCTTTACTATTGTCTACGTGGGAAAACCAGAGGAGGCCAAACAAATGGCACGAGCTGGAGCAGACGCTATAATTGCTCATGTGGGGACTACAGTAGGCGGTTCTATCGGGGTGACCGGCGCTACCTGTACCATGGATGAAGCGGTGGAAAGAACCCAAGCCATTATCGATGCTGCCAAATCAGTTAACCCAGATACATACTTTCTAGCTCATGGTGGTCCAATCAACACTCCGGAGGACGTCAGGATCATTATAGACCAGACCGATGCCCAAGGCTTTGTAGGAGCCTCTTCCTTGGAGAGAATGGGGGTTGAGCAATCCCTGACAGACCTCACCAAAAAATTCAAATCACTTAAACTGTCATGAAGGCGTTCTCAAAATTTGTTCAGGCAGATGAAACAATCTACCACCAAGTACTGGGCCGAGATCATCTTTGGTATTTTAACCCTGAAATCACCCAGGGCGCCGATACTATCCTGGTAAGAGTAAAAATGGAAAGTGGTGGTTTTCATGATTTTCATCGACACCCTGAAATGAACGAGATCCTATATATACTAAAGGGTTCCTGTGAGCAATGGGTAGAGGACCGGATGCAGACTTTACACGCGGGAGATTCCGTTTATATTTCACCCAACCAGGTACATGCCAGTTTCAATGCAACCGAGGAACCTCTGGAATTCCTGGCCATATTAGCGCCTTCCGGCGGATGGGAAGCCGGTACAATAGATGAGTATATGAACGAACCATATGCCTCGTTGAGGAAGTAATCAGAATCATATGAACTCAAGACTATTTCCTGTTTTCTTAGCCATAGTGTTGCTCATCATCACTGCTTGCACAGGGCCAAAGGAGCCCCCACCGGCACTGACCTACAGTGGTGAAGATCCCAAGGTACAGGACCCCTTAAGTCCGGAAGACTCGAAGAGACACATCCAGGTACCCGATGGGTTCTATGTGGAATTGTTTGCAGCGGAACCTGATATCATCAATCCAATAGCGTTTGCCTGGGATGAGCAGGGAAGGCTCTGGGTAGTACAGTCAATGGATTATCCACATCAGCTAGAGAATGATGTGGGAGGAGACCGGATCACCATTTGTGAGGACACCGATGGGGATGGCAAAGCAGATACCTTTACTGACTTTGCCACTGAGCAAAGCCTTACCACAGGGATCGTGATAGTGGACGGAGGCGCCATCGTGGCCCAGGCCCCAGAGATGGTCTACCTGCAGGATACCGATGGTGACGATAAAATGGACCAAAGAAAGGTACTGTTCGATGGATTTGGCACCTGGGATACTCATGCGGGGCCAGCCAATTTGAAATGGGGACCTGACAATATGATCTGGGGCTCTGTGGGTTACTCTGGTTTTGAAAATGAATTTAACGGAGAGAAGGTCAACTTCACCATGGGCGTCTACAGGTTTAGTCCTGATGGCACATTTTTCGAACCTGTGGGTCGGTTCAACAACAATACCTGGGGATTGGGTATCACGGAAAACTTCGAAGTATTCGGCTCTACCGCTAATAATAACCATTGCTGCTATGTGGGGATACCACTCCGCTACTATCGATACCTGCCTAAAAGACCTTCCTGGGCTATAAACTCAGATTTCATTCAGGGTCATTACGAAATTACCCCGGTCACGGAGATTCCGCTGCAACAGGTGGATGTAAGAGGGGGGTACACCGCGGCAGCGGGGGCTAATTTTTATGTAGCCGATAACTACCCCGAGCAGTATCGTGGTCAGATGTATGTTAATGAACCTACTGGACACCTGGTGCATCTTGCCCGCATCGAAGTAGAGGGAGCAGGTTACAAGGAGGTGGATGGAGGTAATATTTTTGCCAGTACCGATGCCTGGACTTCACCGGTTTTTACGGAAACCGGACCGGATGGAAATCTTTGGGTGGCGGATTGGTATAACCCGGTAATCCAGCACAATCCCGATGCCCGGGGCATGGACAACCAGATCTGGAATGACGAAAAGGGTCCTGGTAATGCCCATCTTAATCCACTGCGGGACCTTAGGCATGGACGGATCTATGTGATTAAATACGAAGATTCGGATGGATCGGGGATCAAGTCTCTTGATGCGACCAACGCTGAGGAATTGGTGGAGGCATTGGAAAGCCCCAATATGTTTTGGAGAACTACTGCCCAGAGGCTATTGCTGGAGCACCATGGTGATGAACTTATTCCCGAATTGATGTCATTTGCCGGTGACCATCTTGACTCACCCGCTGCTATTCACGCCCTGTGGACCCTCAATTCGCTAGGTGCCTTCAGTCAGCCAGAGGCCATGGCCCTGTTGACCAAAGGCATGGAGGAAGGTACAGAGGGGGTTAAAAGGGCGGTTTTGGCCATGCTGCCTGTTTCAGCTGATGGTACTACCTTATTAATGGAATCAGGATTACTGGAAAGTGAAAAGCTTGGGTTGAGGCTGGCAGCAGTCCTACGCGCTTCAGAACTTCCGGAATCTGAGGCGCTCAATCAGCGCATGCAGGAATTACGACTGGACCTTGCCAACCAGCAGGACAAATGGCTATCAGCAGCTTTCACCATTTATTTCAGGGAACAAAACCAAGAAGAGCTGAATGATAAGGAAGTGGATCTTTTAATTCCCACTACCCGGGAGGAAGTTACCGAGTGGAAGTATACCACCGAAGATCCCGGAGATGATTGGTATACAGAAAGCTTCGATGACAGCCAGTGGCGCATGGGTAAATCTGGATTCGGAACGGAGGGTAGGAAATGGGTAAATACCGTGTGGGATACCAAGCAGATCTGGTTGAGGAAGGAAATCGAGCTGAGTAAATTGATTGAGAAACCTGTATTGAAAATCGCTCATGATGAGCGTTACCAGGTTTATATCAACGGAGAACTACTGAATGAAGAGGGTGGCAGCTCCGGTGAATACAAGAATAGATTGCTGGAAGGTAAATCCAGTTTGTTCAGGAAGGGCAAAAATCTGGTGGCCATTTTATGCGAAAATAATTGGGGTGCCCAATATATCGATATGGGGATCGGCAAGGCGGCGGAATTTCGGGCGGATCGCAAGCTGGGGTTGAACACCGTATTAGGCAAGTTGGAGTATGAAACCACCACATTACACGCTACTGCCGGCCAACAGGTAGAGATCATCCTCAATAATGTGGACCAGATGCCACACAATATGGTCATCATTCAGATGGGAAGTCTGGAGGCCTTTGGTAAACTGGTTGATGCCTTTGTATTGGATCCGGCAGCAGCAGAAAGTGAGTATGTGCCAGATTCCAGGTATGTGATCGCTAATTCAGAGATGCTGGATCCTGGCGAGACCGGGGTGATCCGGTTTGTGGCACCCAATCAACCGGGGGAGTATCCCTTTGTCTGTACTTTTCCAGGTCACTGGACCATTATGCAGGGAAAACTGGTGGTTAGTCCCGCGGGGACCTACCTTTCAGCAGACTCGAAGATCAATATCGCCGCTATGGGTGGAGGAGGGTCACATGACTTTCTAAGGTTCTTCGGTACTGCAGACGGACAGATATTGGCAGGTGATGGTTCTGCCACCATGAGATACACCGAAAATTCAGAGGCCTTCAGCAGGTATCTGGACCAGGCAACGGTAGCATTCATTTCCAACAACAAGCCATTTGATCAGGATACCAAGTCCAAAATTTTTAAGAGAGTGGGTGAAGGTATGGCCATGATGATCAACCATCCCAGTACCTGGTACAATTGGGAAGACTGGCCGGAATACAACCGTCAATTGGTAGGAG
>JANQPK010000166.1 GCA_028289505.1 Cyclobacteriaceae bacterium | reverse complement strand
AAACTATGGACCGTGCAGCATTAGATGCTTTCAATAATGAATTGATGACCCATTCATCCATCATCCGAACTGCATCTTCTAATATGAAAACCCCAGGCTGGATATCTAATAGTACTCGGTATAGAGCACAGGATGTACCAATTGAAGAAGATGCCAGAAAATCCATGAAGATTATCCGGATCAATCACGATTTTTTTAAAACGATGGAGGCAGAAATTGTTGAGGGCAGGGACTTTTCTAGGGCACATCCCGCGGATATGGAAACCGGACTGATATTGAATGAAGCGGCGGTGGCACAATTGGGCTGGGACCATGCTATTGGTAAATGGATGGAAGTGGAATGGGAAGGCCAGCGTTATCAGGTAATAGGAGTGGTTAAAGACTTTCATTTCGAATCGCTCCATCGCAAGATCCCACCCACCATTTTTATCCTTTCAGCAACTAATTTGCATTGGGACTATATTAAAATTGACGCCAATGATGTAGCTGCGACCCTAGCGCATATTGAATCAGTTTACACCAAATTCGTGACCGACCGGGATTTTACTTATTCTTTTGTGGATGAAGATGTCACCCAGCAATACCTGGCCGATGAGAAGTTCACCGAAGTGTTTGCGGCCTTCACCATGCTGGCCATAGCCCTGGCTTGCCTGGGTACCTTCGGCCTGGTATCTTTTTCAGCGGAGCGCAAATCAGGCGAAATAGGTATTCGAAAGGTATTGGGTGCCTCGGTGGGTGACGTCACTTTCCTACTGATCAAAGAGTTTATTACCCTATTACTAGTAGCCAGTCTGATTGCCTGGCCGCTCACTTACTTTTTCATGAATGACTGGATTCAAGACTTTGTGTACCGCACCAGTATAGGAGCGGAAGCCTTTGCCATCGCCACTATTTTGGCGCTTTTGGTAGCCATAGGCACTACTGGATTCAGAGCACTGAAAGCTGCGCTGGTGAATCCAGTGGAATCGTTGAGAGATGGGGTGAGGTGAGTAGTGGAGTTTGAACGAGCTTGGTTCTAATTGATGATCAAATTTACATCATCAAAATCCCCAATAAATCTTTCTTTGATAGTGAATGATTCACAAAGGGTATCCAGCTCGTTAAATTCGCTTGAAAATTGGTTTCGGTAATAAAGCGATTGGGTTGCTCAGTGTGTCTTATCAGCTGGTTGGAAATAAAACCCTTTACCAGGTATTCCCACAGGTAAACAAATGGTTTTTTCATAATAGGTTGAAAATAACGATGCCTGGGGGGATTTTCAAGAGTGGTAGTTACCCTGAGAGTTATAACTTACAATGTAAGGCAGAAACTTACGCAATAAGGGTAAATCACCAATAATATTGGCTATTCAAATTTTAAGATAAATTGGGAGTTAAATCCCTTTGGAAAAATGAAACCTAAATATTTAGTACTTTTTTTGAGTTTGATCAGCATTATAGTTTCCTGTGAGGGCACCGAAACATTACCAGACCCTATTGATGAACCGGAAAACCCAGAAGCTCCGACTTATGTGCTTCCAGTGGTGGTTCATGTATTGCATAACGGGGAAGAAATCGGGGAGGGTCCAAATATGGCATTGGACCGTATCGAAAGACAGATCGAAATCTTGAATGAAGATTTCAGAAGGAGGGAAGGAACCAGGGGTTTCAATGATCATCCGCACGGCGGGGATGCTAACATTGAATTTATGCTGGCAAAACAAGATCCGGAGGGAAATCCTACCAATGGTATCGTAAGGAAAGAAATATCATTTGCTGAAATTCCGGAAGAGGTCCCCAATACCGAGTTCGACAAGATAGGCTATTTCTCCTATTGGAACTCAGAGCATTACATCAATATTTGGACCGCTCCCTATAGTGAGGAAACCGCTAATGTTCATTTGGGATCAGCCACGGGTCCTGACTCTGATCTTCCCGGTGATGAATTGTTCCAGAAACCACTCCCTGATGGGAAAGAAGGAATAGTGATCAACTGGTGGCATTTTGGAGAGTCTGACCTGGAAGGAGTCCATAACCTGGGCAGGACACTTACGCATGAGATGGGTCACTATTTGGGTTTGCTGCATACCTGGGGTGGTGGAGATTGTGAGGCAAACGACTACTGTGACGATACTCCGGCGGTTGATAAGGTTGTCAACAGTGCCACACCTTACCTGGGATGTTCAGGAGAAGAAGTTCAACTGGCTAACTATATGAATTATACCCCTGATGCGATTATGAATATGTTTACCAATGAACAGATTGACCGCATGCATTACGTTTTAGAAAATAGCCCCCGCAGATCGTCGCTTTTAACATCTCCAGGATTACATATGCCTGAATAACCCGGTTTCGATGGGGTTTAAGTTAAGTATATTCCTATCGAAATAGATCAGAATGCGAACCGACTCTAATCAGCCGAATTTGCTTAGGGTTTTCTATCTGGATCCAGATAATTAGTAGATCAGGTTTTATATGACATTCCCAGTTATCCGAATAACTTCCCTTTAATTTATGGGCCTTCATTTTAGCGGACAGGCCATTAACCCCTGCTACCTGAAGCTGTTTCAAAGCTTCTGCCACCAATGCAAAGTCCTTAGGCTTTGTCTTAATTTTTTTCAGGTCTTTCTTAAACCTGGTGGTTGGAATAAGCTGGTACAATGGTTTAAATGTCCTCTAAAAACTTGTCAAGGTCTTCAATGGGTTTGAGATTCTTGCTGGTCCTGGCTTCATGAATAGCTTCTTTGGTATCTTCATTAGGAATATTACCTACCTCTCGATAAAGCAAATACTCAATGTAATTATTAAGGCTTCTCTTTTCGGCAGCGGCTTTTTCCCTGATCAAATCTAGTAGCTCCTTGTCAAATCTAAATGCGGTTTGGACTTTCATTATTTTGGGGTCTTGGCTAAATTATAACGAATATAAAGTATAACATATTGTTATACAAATGATATATAACTGTTAAGTCTTGGAAATGAAGAAATCAAACCTCATCAATCTTTTGGTGCTCTTACTCTCCCTGGTAATTTCCTGTACCAATGAAGCGCCGCCTCCCAAGCCACCCAATATCTTTTTCTTCTTTGCTGATGACTGGGGACGATATGCCAGTACTTACCATTCCTTTGCCCCCAACCAGGTGATTCAAACCCCGGCTTTTGATCAATTCGCCAGGGAAGGGGTACAGTTCAATAATGCCCATGTTACTTCGCCATCCTGCACCCCCTGTCGCAGTTCCTTGCTGTCAGGCCAATACTTCTATCGTACCGGCATGGGCGCCATCCTGCAAGGTGCGGAATGGCATGATTCCATACCCACCTATCCGTTATTATTGGAACAAGCGGGTTATCATATCGGTTTTTCCTACAAGGTATGGTCACCCGGGACTCCTAGGGATGCCCCTTATGGCGGTGATAGAAACGCCTATGATTCCGCTGGCAGACGCTTCAACCAATTTTCCCAAAATGTCACCAAAATGGTATCGGAGGGCAAGTCAATCGAGGCCGCCAAGCAGGAACTGTATGATGAAAGCCTGAACAATTTCCGCTCCTTCATGTCAAAAAGAGAAGCAGGGGAGCCCTTTTGCTTTTGGTTTGGTCCTACCAACACCCACCGCAAATGGACCAAGGGTTCAGGGGAAGTGCTGTGGGGATTAAATCCGGATGATTTGCAAGGAAAGATGCCTGAATTTCTACCGGACGTAGGGGAGGTGCGGCAGGACATGAGCGATTACCTGGGAGAGGTATTGGCCCTAGACCGGATGTTCCAATTGTTTTTAAAAGAATTGGAGGCTTTAGGTGAACGAGAGAATACCATTATTGTGGTTAGTGGCGATCATGGTATTCCGGGTTTTCCCAGAGGGAAGTGTAATCTTTATCCCCTGGGTACTGCGGTGCCGCTGTTGGTCCAGTGGCCAGATGGTACGGTGGGCAAGCGGGTAGTAGATGATTTTGTAAACCTGATGGATCTGGCGCCCACGTTTCTAGAAGCGGCAGGGGTACCGGTGCCGCAACGTATGACCGGTAATAGCATTCTACCCATATTGCAAAGCAATAAAAATGGTCAGATTGATGAAATGCGCAACTATGTGGTCACCGGTAGGGAGCGTCACGTATTGAAAGCCCGGGAAGGATTTCTACCTTATCCCCAACGGGCCATTCAGACCAGAGATTATTTATACATCCGCAATTTCAAACCAGACCGGGAACCCATGGGCAGTCATAAATTATTGTCTGATGCGCAAACAGAACCCACATTTGCTGAATTGGAACAGAATACTTTCATTGCCTATGGTGACTTAGATGCCAGTCCCACTAAGGCATGGATGGTTGAGCACCGAAATGATCAGGAATATGAGATGCATTGGCGACTGGGTTTTGAAAAACGCCCTGAGGAAGAGCTTTATGACCTGACCAATGACCCTGATTACCTTCATAATGTGGCGACTGATCCAAATTATGCACGGGTGAGACAAGAACTTTCCTCCAAATTGATGGGTGTTTTAAAATCCACCGAAGATCCCCGGGTGATAGGGGATGGGAGCACTTTTGATCAAGCGCCTTATGTCGATCCTAATCAAGATCCGGATTCAGGTTGGTAAGGTGGCCTTGTTCGTACACGCACAAAACAGTCCGCCAGCGTACAAGCTATGGTTGTAAATCCGGCTTATTAGCCCATATGGTGGCTGGCATATTAATTGACCCGAACTGAGTCAATCTCATTCATCTGCTCTATGATACGTCACAGTCTACTACTCATCTATCGAAACTTCAAGCGTTTCAAAAGCGTCTTTTTTATTAACCTTTTAGGACTTTCCAGCGGACTGGCCTGTGTGATGTTCATCTACCTTTGGGTCAGCGATGAATGGGGCATTGACAAGTTCCACCAGAATGATCGACACCTATTCCAGGTAATGGCCAATCACCATTTGTCCGATGGTATCATGACCTGGACCTATACTCCGGATCTGTTAGCGGAGACCATGGCGGAAGAACTGCCCGAAGTGGCCTATGCTGCTCCCGTCATGAATACCGAAGAATGGTTTGGGAAGTTCACCCTTTCTTTGGATGATGAGAAGCTGCAGGCTTCTGGTCAATTTGTGGGGGCCGATTTCTTTAATATGTTTTCCTTTGATCTACTTCAAGGCAATAAAGATCAAGTGCTTATGGACAAAAACTCAATGGTAATATCGGAGTCTTTGGCTAATAAATTGTTCAAAACTACTGATAACCTCGTTGGCAAAACGGTTGAGTGGCAACTACAAAATTGGCAGCAGCAACATACCATCACCGGGGTGTTTAAAGATGTGCCTAGCAATTCTACCCAGCAATTTGAATTTGTATTATCCTATGAGGTCTTCAAGGACCTATCGGCGCAGATGGGTAGAGACCTGAATTGGGACAACCATGCCCCCAGTACCTATGTGGTGCTTAATGAAGGCACCAACGAAGCCGATTTCGGCAAAAAGATTGAAGGATTTGTAAAAAGTAAACTGCCAGATTCAGATGTCATGCTATTATTGAAGCCCTATGCTGAGGCATACCTCTATGGGCAATATGAAAATGGAGAAGCGGTTGGGGGACGTATTACCTACGTCAAATTGTTCTCCTTGATCGCTTTACTGGTGTTGGTTATTGCCTGTATCAATTTTATGAATCTTTCTACTGCCAAGGCCTCCAGTCGTATGAAAGAAGTGGGGGTGAAAAAATCCATTGGGGCGGGAAAATCTCACTTGGTATACCACTACCTGGGAGAATCCATACTAATGACCTTCATTTCATTAATGATAGCCATAGTATTGGTAGTCTTGCTGACGCCACAGTTCAATGAGATTACCGGTAAACATCTTTCCTTAAACCCTGATATAAAGATCGTTTTGTTTTTGGCAGTAGTAGCGGTGGTAACAGGATTATTGGCGGGAAGTTATCCGGCCTTTTACTTATCAGCATTTAAACCAGCAGCGGTATTGAAAGGAAAACTCCAAAAATCTTTTGGTGAATTATGGGCCAGGAAGGGATTGGTAGTTTTTCAATTTACCCTGTCCGTAATTTTGATAGTCTCGGTAATGGTAGTCTACCAGCAAATCCAATTTGTACAGACCCAGCATTTGGGGTATGACAAAGAGAACATCGTTTATTTTGAAAAATCAGGTGAAATAGCCAACAACCAGGAAACTTTCCTTAACGAAATGGAGGGAATCGCCGGCATCATCCAGGCCTCTAGTATAGCGGCTCCACCTATACTTAGCAACGCCACTACCTTTGGGGTAGGCTGGCAGGGAAAGAACCCCGATGAGGACGTTAACTTTGAGCAGGTGGACGTCAACCACGGGTTGATTGAGACTCTGGGCCTGGAGATGGTTTCAGGACGCAGTTTTTCCAAGGACTTTCCAAGAGATACCGCCAGTGTCATCTTCAATGAAACCGCCATAGAAGCCATGGGATTAGCAGACCCAATAGGTGAAATGGTGAATATTTGGGGTATGAGAATGGAAATCATTGGGGTGGTAAAGGATTATCATTACCAGTCTTTTCATGAGGAAATTAATCCCCTGTTCATGATGCTCCGGCCTCATAGAACACCTATCATTATGGCCAAGATAGCAGCAGGCCAGGAACGAGAAACCCTAAGTCGATTGGAAGCATTGCACAGTAAGATGAATCCCGGATTTGCACTGGACATTAAGTTCCTGGACCAATCCTATAAGACCCAATACCTGGCCGAGCAAAGGGTGGCGGTATTGTCTAAATACTTTGCCGGACTGGCCATTTTAATTTCATGCCTAGGCCTGTTCGGTCTGGCCACCTTTAGTACCGAAAGAAGGATGAAAGAAATAGGAATTCGCAAAATATTAGGATCCACCAATCTAAACATCATCACTTTATTATCTGCCGATTTTACCAAGATGGTGCTGTTAGCCATTGCAATCGCCCTGCCCATTGGTTATGTGATCAGTCAAAATTGGTTACAGAGCTTTGCCTACCGCATCGATTTGCAATGGTGGGCTTTCCTGGCCACAGGGGCACTGGCGCTTGGAATTGCCTGGTTTACCATGGGCCTGCAAACGGTAAAAGCTGCGGGGGTAAATCCGATTGACTGCTTGAGAGATGAGTAGAGGGGGAGAATTGAAAAAATTCCCTTATATTTGTGCACATTAAAAATTCCAAGCGGGAAAATTCACTATGTTAGTGCAGAAATATCATATCGAAACAAAGACCGGGTTCAAGTAGCTACTACTTGAAATTGATAATTTCTGCCCGGTCCATTAGATCGGGTTTTTTTGTGCCTCATTCTAGGCAACTCTAAACCAATCTTTAATTACACATTTAATATTAGTTTGCTTGAACCTCCATAATAATATGGTATTCAAACACTTATACATTTATTAATTCATTGCAATGGATAAAAATTAGACTCAGGTGAAAAAGAAAATCATACAAATAAGCTCAGGTAGAGGCCCTGCCGAATGCTGTTGGGTAGTAGCAAAAGTTTTAAAGAAATTTTTAAAGGAAGCTAATGCATCCGGGTTGAGCTATGAGATCATACATAGAGAACCGGGAGATGAAAATGGTACGCTTAAAACAGTTTCAATTGGGCTGCAAGGCACTGATGTAGATTCATTTATAAAGAATTGGGTAGGGACCATTCAATGGATTGGGCAAAGTAGTTACAGGAAATTCCATAAAAGAAGGAATTGGTTTATTGGTATTAATCAACTCGATGCTACTGAATGTAACCATAAGATGAAGGACTCCGAAATAAGGTATGAGTTCACCAGGTCTTCAGGTCCCGGGGGTCAACATGTAAATAAAGTCAGTACGGCGGTACGTGCTACACATGTGCCAACAGGGGAAAGTGTATTGGTATCTCGGAGGCGTTCACAGCTGCAGAACAAAAATGAAGCAAAACGAAGATTACTGGGGCATTTGCAAGAAAAGCAGCTGCTCAGGATTAAGGATAGAATAAAACAGGAATGGAAAAATCACCATCAGTTAAAGAGGGGAAACCCAATCAAAATCTTCAAAGGAAGTGATTTTAAACCACGTCAAAAAAGCAAAAAATATAGATCCGGAAGAAAGAGTATGAAACAAAAAATACTCCATCAAATGGATGAATAAACCCGAAAATCATGTCATTATCACTAGCCGATCAGTATTATATAAAGGCCTTAGAAGGCTATGATTACAATCTGGAGGAAGTAGTTGAAAATCTCAACTATGCCTTGAGTTATGATCAGGAACATGCTGGAGCCAATTATTTGTTGGGTAAACTATACATGGAGCAGTTTCAGAAATTTGATCTTGCCAAAGAATACCTGGAGCTATCGATGGCTTTTGACCCGAAAAATATTAATACCTGTGAGAGTTTATGTTGGCTATTGATTCGTACAAAAAAGTATCAGCAGGCCCTGAAACTCACTAAATATGCATTAGGACTTCAAGGTGTGATGGTGCCTGATTTCCTGCGGCTTCAAGCGCTGATTTATGAATTGCAAAAAGACTATTGCAGGTCTGAAGAACTACTTAACTTGGCAATTGAGGAAAGCTATGACTCAAATTACATATCGTTTCTTGAAAGGGAGATCACCCGGGTTAAAAAGAAGACGGTACAGGCCCAGCAATTCAAGTATCAGTATTTAGGATGATATAAATGAAATAACATGGAAACTCAAAAGTTAAAATGTGAACAATTTGCCAGGTTACACCAACAAGAAGGTGCCTTCATCATCCCCAATCCATGGGACCTAGGATCTGCCAAATTGTTACAGGGGCTGGGGTTTAAGGCACTGGCCACCACCAGTTCAGGTTTTGCCTACACCTTTGGACGGATGGATGGAGAGGTGACACTAGAGCAAAAGTTGAATCACTGTAAACAGCTGGCCACCAATACCTCAGTTCCCATTAATGCAGACTTTGAAAACGGCTTCGCCGATGATCCTGAGACTATTGTAAAACACGTCATAAAATTGGTTGGAACAGGGGTGGCAGGTTGTTCCATAGAAGATTTTAGTCGCGACTCCCAGAGCATATATGATTTCAATCAATCCGTTGATCGCGTACAGGCGGTGGCAGAAGCAGTGGCTACCTTAGATATTCAGTTCCAACTCACCGCCCGCGCAGAAAACTTTCTGCATGGGATCACTGATTTGGAAGATACTATT
>JANQPK010000124.1 GCA_028289505.1 Cyclobacteriaceae bacterium | reverse complement strand
CATGGCGCCAGAGTATCCGGAAGTGGATTGGTCTGAGGGGTTTAAACATCTACCCTTGCAAGATTTAATAGTGCACCAGAACGGGCCCATGGGAATTTTTGAAGAAATGATCCGCAGGAAACCCAATGACCCTGCCTGGTATGAGGGTGGACTATATCATGATAATATGGACTTTGGTGTGCCTGGTTTCTGGTTTGTTTCCTGGTACGATGTAGCCACCAGCCCTAATTTGGCACTATTTAACCATCTTCGAAACAACATTGACGATCCAGAAGTGGCTAACAACCAGTACCTGGTGATTGCCCCAACCCTGCACTGTCGGTTTACCAGGGCTACTGAAAACACCATTGTAGGGGAACGCAACATGGGCGATGCCAGATTAAACTACCAAGATCTGATCTACGGATGGTTCGACTACTGGTTGAAAGGATCGCAAAACGGTATGCTGGAAGAAACCCCAAGGGTCCAGTATTTCACCATGGGCAGTAATCGATGGCAGTCCTCAGATACCTGGCCACCAAGGGAAGCGCAAATGACCAATTTATACCTAAGCAGCGATGGCAAGGCCAATAGTTTGTTTGGCGATGGGGCCCTGACTTTGCAAGCTCCTGTACAAACCGGTAACGATTCTTTTGTTTATGATCCCTACAATCCGGTACCATCACATGGTGGGGGCGTTTGCTGCATGGGAAACGCGCTGGAAGGAGGTGCTTTTGACCAACAACCGGTGGAAACCAGAAATGATGTGCTGGTTTATACTTCGGAACCCTTGGATAAAGGGATTGAAGTCACCGGTTTTATTGAGACCTTGTTGTACGTCTCATCAGATGCAAAAGATACCGACTTTACCATAAAACTGCTAGATGTGTATCCCGATGGTCGCGCATACAATCTGGATGAAACTATTCAAAGGGTCAGGTACCGGGAAGGATATGATAAGGAAATTTTTATGGAAGATGGAAAAGTGTACCAGGTTGAATTCTCTAAAATGTCTACCAGCAACTACTTCCCAGCAGGTCACAGAATTAGAATTGAAATATCTAGTAGTAATTTTCCACGATTTGCCAGAAATCTAAACACCGGTGGTAACAATTACGATGAATCCGAAGCAGTTACCGCCAATAATACGGTTTACTACGGCAGTGAATATCCTTCTCAAATTCGACTTCCGGTTATCGGGTCCGTTAAAATAGAAGAACGATAATATCTACACCAATTGGTTTCCTTTATCGATAATTGCTTTTAATTGCGCTACTTCTGACTCCGTAGGCATTTGCAGTGGATAGCGGACCTTCCCAGCGGGTCTACCAATGATCTCGGCTCCAGCTTTAATCAGGCTTACCGCGTAACCTTTACTGAGATTCCTCAGCCTAACAAATGGAATAAAAAACTGTTGCAATATCTTTGTTACTACATCCCGGTTGCCAGCTCTCAAATTGGCATAAAACTTATTGGCGAGGTCTGGCACAAAATTGAATACCGCAGATGAGTAAGTATTGACCCCAATAGCCATGTAGGCTTCGGCAATGATTTCAGCAGTAGGTACACCACCAATATAAACAAGTCGGTCTCCTACCGATTTGATGGTATCATTCAATTCGTGCAGTTGACCGGTACCGTCCTTCAGACCGATCAGATTATCACATTCATGGGCCAGCTGCTGAATATATTGACTGCTTAAGGTTCCATTAGCCCGGTTATAATAAATTACCGGCAGCGAAATATTATCTAAAATGGTTTTTGCGTATTCAAAAATTCCTTTTTGTGGAGACTCAGTGAGGTATGGGGGCATTAACAACAAGGCATGAACACCTGCTTGTTTGGCTATTTCAGCAAACTCAATTGCTTCAGGTATGCTTCTCCCAATACTTGAGATTAAAGGAGTTGTCCCCCCTTTCATTGCTTCCGCTGAAATAGATACAATTTGTTGGTATTCTTTTTTTGAAAGTGAGAAGAATTCGCCAGTTCCACCTGCCACGAATACTGCTGATACCTGGTGTTCCAGAAACCATGAGATCCTGGAAGCATAAGTTTCAGCCGCAAACTGGCCTTGACCATCCATATCGGTAACCGGAAAAGAAAGTAGGCCGTCTGCAAGCGCAGCCCTGAGCTGCTGGATAGATAGATTCATGAATTAATGATTTGATATTGATGTTATGACGCAATCTAAGTTATTATCCCTTAATCCAGCAACAGCAACAGTGTAGAGCATACAGAATTTTCTGCAACAGCAACAGTGTGGAGTATTCAGACTTACAGCAACCGCAACAGTGTGGAGCATACAGCTTGTTGTAGCTCAGTTATTGTATGAGGTCTTTTTTGGAAAGATCTACGATCAGGGTTCTATATCCAATGTAATGCACTTCCATTCGGGAGTAGCTTGGGTTCTTTGGAATCCGAAAGTTCCCATAGGAGTATGCGATAATCGTCCATGATCTGCTGGGCAAGCTGCTTGGATTTGGCAGGCTTTAAAGCTTTTTTTTGATCACATCCTAGAGCATCTGCTTGTCTAGACTTAGGTCAGCTACCAGTTTCTTGAGCTGCGCATTCTCTTCTTTTAATTGGCGTAACTCGCGAAGTTCACTGACGCCTAAGCTGCCGTATTTCTTCTTCCAATTATAAAAAGTAGCTTCGCTGATTCCCATCTTTCGGCAGACCTCATCGATACGGGTACCAGTCTCAGCTTGTTTGAGGGCAAATACGATTTGTGCTTCTGTAAATTTTGATCTTTTCATCGGTTTCAATCTAGTTAACCCTACTATCTTAAATGCCGATTTTCTCTAATTTACTGTGTCCTATTTTTCAGTAAGAGGTCAAACGGGGAAGGCTACATTTTTAGGGAAGGCTACATGGGCAACTGCCCATCCTCGAAGAAGGCTACACAACAAAGGCTAGGAACCTGTTGGCAATAGCAATAGCGTAAAGCAGGCTTAACCCCCAATAAACTATATGCTGTTGCTGTATGCTGTTGCTGTATGCTGTTGCTGTATGCTGTATGCTGTTGCTGTATGCTGTTACTGCTACCTACTATGACCAACTAAGCAAATCCCTCAAATTATTCCCTTTTACTTTGGCCCTGTCTTTTTCGGAATATTCCTGCATATGAAGATCTACCGTAGCAGGCTCTACTCCCCCCATCACTATCCGGTCTGGTCCAAAAGCTTTGATCACTTGACTGGTAAAGGTTCGGGCGCTGAGGAACTTGGGTGCATCCTTGGCGAAATGTGCCAGACCTGAAAATTTCATGTAGACATTGGGAAAATCCGCCATTCTCAAAATGTCTGCAAACTCAACCGCATTTCCAAGGTGCGGTTCAGCCAGATGGTCGATTAATACCTTGCAACCAGGGAATGCCTTGATCGCTCTAATGGCGCTCTGCGCGTAGTTGGGACCAATGTGTAATTCTATGATCAGATCAAGTTCCACTGCCTGTTTCCATAAAGCTCGTGCCCCTGAATCATCAAATGAATCCAGATAAGACTCCTTGCCTAGGTGTGCATGAAAACGGGTAGATACGATATCCGGATTGGTTTTCACCAACGAAGCAAGCTTTCTTGGCGCTGCAGTATCCTTGGGATAGAAGAGGCTGGTTCCTTTCAACCGATCCGGACTGGCCTTCATGGCATCCAGGATCAGAGAATGGTCATCTCCATAAGGTTCAGGATGCACCACTACCGCCCTATCAATGCCAAGTCGGTTTAAATAATTGAGATAATCAGTCAAGGGATCTTCACTAAATCTACTTGGATCGGGTTGGTAAGTAGCTTTTGGGTGAAAAGGGTACTTCTCCGTATCTGAACTAAAAAGGTGGGCATTCCATTCGATTATCAAATCTTTATCTTGCTGGAATGAGCTTCCCAGCAGTGGGTTATTACCATTGATAGCTGTGATAGATCCCACCATGGCGGTACGTGTAATAAAATTTCTGCGGTTCATAGTGATGTAATTAATATACTGAATTTAGAGCTGATCTATGATTTTTAGATGATCATTAAGTTGTAAATAAGTAACACCAGAAACCCTAAATCAGAGACCAAAGATCAGAGATCAGAGATCAAGTTATTGGTCCTGGATTGAACAGTACCAGATCATTATACAGTCCCAGCTTATCACTGGCAACTATTTCCTTACCGCTGGCAACCTGTAGGATGTAATTAAACAGTTTCCAACCCATTTCCTCTATGCTGCTTTCACCAGATCCCACCACTCCGGCATCCAGGTCAATCAGATCATGCCATCGCCTGGCCAGCGCGCTGTTGCTACTGATCTTCACCACTGGCACCATAGAAAGTCCGTAAGGTGTACCTCTTCCGGTAATGAAAACATGCATATTCATTCCTGCCGCTAATTGAAGTGTCCCACAAACAAAATCACTGGCAGGTGTGGCCGCGAAAGAGAGTCCCCTTTTTTTGATCTTTTCACCTGGTGGAATAACCCCGACTATAGGGCTGGTGCCAGCTTTAGCTACCGAGCCCAAGGCTTTTTCCACCACGTTGCTTAAGCCACCAAGATGATTGCCCGGTGTTGGGTTCGCAGTTCGATCAGCTTTGCCACGGCTCAGGTATTCATCATACCATTGCATTTCTTCAATCAAGGACTGCCTTACCTCTTCATCCACAGCTCTAGGGGTTAATAGGTGAATGGCATCCCGGACCTCAGTTACTTCAGAAAACAAGACACTCCCTCCTGCCCTTACCAGTAAGTCAGCTGCAAAACCAGCCACTGGATTACCGGTTAATCCCGATAATCCATCGCTGCCCCCACATTGCATGCCCAACACCAAATTGCTAGCATCACAGGTCTCCCTGGTACGACTGTTCAGTTGTTCGAGATATTGTTCGGCCATGCTAAGGGCTTTTTGCATCAACGCTTCATATCCCTGATAACCTGGATCCTGTAGATATAAGATTTGTTCAGAGATGCTATTCTCCGACAACGCCAATTGTTCGGGGCGCAATTTTTCGCATCCCAGACCAAGTATCATAGCCTGATTACCAAAGTTTGGATTACTTATAATATTCTGAAGCGTGCGCATTGGAATCTTAGCCAGGGGGCTATTTAATGCTATACCGCATCCATAGCTGTGGTTTATAGGCACCACACCATCAACATTCGGGTATTTATCCAATAATTTTTCCGTGACTTTAGCAGCAACGTGCTCAGCAAATCCGGCTACACATTGTACACTAGTGGCAATGGCCAACATATTCTTGGTACCCACACTGCCATCGCTGTTTTTATAGCCTTTAAAAGTATACCCCTCCAGGGGTTCTGCATCCCATGGGATTTTTGAAATGCCAGGAAGCAGACCCAGATCGGGTGCATTATTGGTTTCCATGTTTTGACGATGTACCCATGAACCTGCCTGGATGTCACTAATTGCACGCCCTATTGTTACCCCAAACTTCTTAATGGGCTCATGCTGTCTGATCAAATTCAAGGCCACCTTGTGACCCATGGGAATATGCTCTTTTATCATCAAACCATTTGCCAAATACTGTTTAGCTGGCAGTCCGGTTTTGGCGATAACCGTACCCACATTATCCAGCTTATGTGCCTTAATAAAAGATCTATCTGATGTCACCATCAATATTATGTTTAGACTTGGGTAGCCAACTGTAACAAGATATGGCTTTAACTGGAGAATGATGGCATATTGAGAAAAATCCAGTATTTTAGAATGAACCGAAGGCTTATTTATGCCCAGCATTACAAAGAAATTATTACTATTCTTGCTCCCATGTTCCGTGGTATTGTCCTGTAATCAAGGTAGTACCAATGGTTCAGGCTTAGAGGCTGAGAAGTTATTTGCCTTTCAAGTGTATCCAATGTTGGAATCAAAGTGCTTTGCCTGCCATGGCCAAGACCCAAAGGAAATTGAGGGTGATCTGGATATCAGGTCATTAAAGGGTTTGCTAAAAGGAGGTGAATCTGGACATCCCTCACTGATCCCCGGTGATGCAGATGCCAGCCCAATTTATTTTGCGGCTACCAGAGAAGATGAGGACTTTAGCATGCCTCCTAAAGAGAATGATAAGTTGACTCAGGGAGAGTTGAATGACCTACACTCATGGATTGAAGCTGGTGCCCCCTGGCCATCGGATGAGCGAAGACGAGAGTTAATTGCTTCAGGTGGTTGGGACTATAAGGGCAAAGTGTCGGTAGCTACCAGCCAGGCACTCAGTGAATCATGGGCCAATCGCAAGTATAATCCCACCGAAATTTGGGCCTTCTACCCATTGCGTGAGAATCCGGTACCATGGGAATTTGTAGGCTCGGA
>JANQPK010000096.1 GCA_028289505.1 Cyclobacteriaceae bacterium | reverse complement strand
GGGCATGCCGCTCAGTGAAATATTTTCGCTCGGTGGGCAGACGTCTTACCGGAATTTCGAACACCAGGCGGTGGTGTCGTTGCTCGATCTCCAATATGGTGTTAAGCAATAGAATAAAGACAAAAGAGCTTATGGTAAGCGCTAAAATGGAGATAGCTATCCTGGGGATCAGCTTAGGACTTAACATGGTTAGCCAACCCCATTTAATGATCAGGTTTCTGAACAGATGAGTTGATAGTATGTAAAAAACGGTTAGAAGCAGCTGGCTGAGAATCTGGATCGGGGCCAAATAAAGGTCGGAGAGCGAGAATAGCACCAAGTTGATGATTGCATAAAGCGACCAACCACCTATTTGAAAAGCCCAGTATATTTTTGCTCTACTCATTCCGTAAACTAGGCCAAGTTACGCATTTTCAGGTATGAGCGCTACTCACCCGGCTTCAACCGGGCTAGTTTTTTCTTTGTCGAAGGTTCTAATTATGAGCCTGTTGCCTTTATCATAAGTGATGTAACTCCATACCCAATTGACAAAAGTTACCAACTTGTTTCGAAATCCAATCAATGAGATCAAATGGATAAACATCCACAAGAGCCAAGCTAAGAATCCACCGAACTTAAGACCCCGTGGAAACTCAACTACGGCCTTTTTTCGTCCTACAGTGGCCATAGAACCTAGATCATTATACTCGAAAGCCTTCATTTGGCTTTTAGAAAACAGGGCTTTCAGATTTTTTGCCAGTAGACGGCCCTGTTGAATGGCGACCTGTGCTACCATGGGATGTCCATTGGGTGAATCATGGTTTTTCATTAGGGCGATATCACCAATCGCAAATATATTGGGAGTATTTATCACCTGATTATACTCATTTACCAATATCCTGCTTTTATCCACTATCAGATCAGGTAATCCCTCTACCAGGTCACCCATAACACCAGCAGCCCAGATCAGTGTATGACTTTCAATATGCTGCCCGTTTTTCATAAACACAGTTTCTCCATTATAGCCGGTAACTGTGGCATTGAGGATTACCTCGGTCCCATACTGCTCTAAATACTTTTTAGCATTTGAACCCGACTTGCTACTCATGGCACTTAAAACCCTTGATCCAGCCTCCACCAGATATACTTTCATATCACTGAAATCCAAATCTGGAAAATCACTAGGCAATACGTGGTGTTTAAGTTCTCCCAGTGCACCCGCGACTTCAACTCCAGTAGGTCCCCCTCCTACTACTACCAAATTCATCAATCTCTGATGGTTTAGTTTATCAGATGTAAGTACCGCCTTTTCGAAGTTCTGCAGTATATGGCTACGAAGATTGAGGGCATGGACCACTTTCTTCAGGGGAAATGCCCTTCTTCTCACCTCCTCTAACCCGAAAAAGTTGGTTTTAGAACCAGAGGCCAACACGAGAAAGTCATAGCGTAAAGTCCCAATTGGGGTGCTGATGGTTTGCAGCTGAGAATCTACTTTTTCTGCTCTAACCATTCTGAAGTAGAAATCCTTAAAACCCTCGAAAGCTTTCCGCAATGGTCCAGCTATTGAGTCCGGTTCCAACCCAGAGGTAGCAACCTGATATAATAATGGTTGGAAGGTATGGTAGTTGTTACGATCGAGCAGTACAATCTGGTAGGGACCATTTTTCAAATTGCGAGCTAGCTCTAACCCTGCAAATCCTCCTCCTACAATAACCAATCTTGGTTTATCTGAATCTGGGATGTCTAATGATAAATAGTCTGGAATCATAAACAAGTAGTTCCATTATTAGAACGCTAATAAAGACCCTTCAGTTACTAAACTTTTTAAGCCAAACTGGAACTCTTTAGCACCAATTTGGTTTATACTTCTGAACGAGATGTTCATAGTTGATAGATTTTAATGTTTTGGTTACCCCGCCGGTCGGCGGGGTTCTTTTTTAGCCCTGGTATAACTCTTCTTTCAGGAAACGTGCGGTGTAGCTTTCATGGTGACTAATTAATTCCTCAGGACTACCCGAACAAACTATACGTCCCCCATTCCTACCTCCCTCCGGACCCAGATCGATAATGTGGTCTACAGTCTTAATAATGTCTAGATTATGTTCAATAATTAATACCGTATTCCCCTTGTTTACCAATTTGTTGAGTAGCAATAATAGGTTTTTGACATCCTGGAAGTGCAGTCCGGTAGTCGGTTCATCCAAAACGTAAAGGGTGCGCCCAGTATCTCGCTTTGACAACTCCGCCGATAACTTAACACGTTGTGCCTCGCCACCCGATAAGGTAGTGGCGTGCTGACCCAGGCTGATGTAGCCCAGACCAACTTCGTTCAGGGTAGTAATCTTGCGCAGAATCTTAGGTTGATTTTCGAAGAAAATCACTGCTTCTTCCACCGTCATATCCAAAACATCAGATATTGATTTCCCTTTGAATCTTACTTCTAGGGTTTCTCTGTTGTATCGCTTGCCCTTGCAAGTTTCACAAGGAACCAGAACATCTGGCAAAAAATCCATTTCGATGAGCTTCATTCCTGCCCCCTGACAGGTTTCACATCTCCCACCTTTGACATTAAACGAAAAGCGACCAGGTTTATATCCACGGATTTTAGCTTCCGGAAGATTGGTAAAGAGTGCCCTGATATCGGTAAAAACGCCGGTATAGGTGGCAGGGTTTGATCGTGGGGTCCTCCCAATGGGGCTTTGGTCTACTTCGATAACCTTGTCCAAGTATTCTACCCCCTTTATCTGACTAAAGGGTAATGGCTCCCTTTTTGACTTGTATAGCCTATTTTTCAGAATCGGGATTAAAGTGTTGTGGATCAAGGAGGATTTCCCACTGCCCGATACCCCGGTGATACAAATCATTTTACCCAGAGGCAGTTCAAGATTAAGATGTTGCAAGTTGTTACCGGTGGCTCCTTCCAAAGAAAGAATGGTGCCATGCCCTTGTCGTCGAGCATCTGGAATTGGAATGGCTTGCTCACCAGTCAAGTACTGGGCGGTGGCACTATTCCTTTGTAAAAAAGTTCTGGGGTCACCCTGGGCTACTATAGTACCGCCATGTCTTCCGGCACCAGGGCCGATATCTACAATATGATCGGCATTCATCATCATTTCCTTATCATGCTCTACCACCAAAATTGTATTGCCAAGATCCCTCAGGTCCTTAAGAGCCTTTATTAGCTTTTGATTATCCCTTTGATGAAGCCCGATACTGGGTTCGTCCAATATGTAAAGTACACCCACCAGTTGAGTCCCGATCTGGGTGGCTAATCGAATTCGCTGAGATTCCCCACCTGATAAGGTCCTCAATGGCCGATTTAAATGCAGATAATCCAGTCCAACATTAACCAAAAAGTGCAGTCGTTTGCGCAGCTCCTTAAGAATCTCGACCGCCACAATCCTCTGCTTGTTATCCAGGCGATCTTCAAGTCCTTCCAACCATGAGCTCAACTGCACAATATCCATTTCAGCTAACTGCGCAATGTTCATTCCATCGACCTTGTAATGCAGGGACTCTTTTTTCAATCTGGCACCATTGCAGTCTGGACAAACGGTTACTTGGGTGAAGTCCTGAATCCATTTTTGTACTTTTTCAGATCCCGAATCTTTTTGCTTCTCCAGGAAACTAACAATACCTTCAAACTTGGTGTGCCATTTTTGTCCCGGATATTTTACCGAATCTACCGCTACTGGTACCGCATCACCATGTAGAATAATCTGCACTACCTCTTCGGGCAAGTCCTTAATTGGAGTAGTGATATTGGCCCCATAGCGTTTCAACAAAGAGCTCAATTTTTTAAATATCCAGATATCGCGGTACTCCCCCAGAGGTGCAATACCTCCTCTACTGATGCTGAGCTTGGGATCTGGAATTACAGTTTCCCGGGTAATCTTGGCAATTGTACCCAAACCTTTGCATGTGGGGCAGGCTCCATATGGTGAGTTAAAGGAGAAAATATTAGGTGCTGGTTCATCGTATGCCAACCCCGACTTGGGATCCATTAAAAATTTCGAAAAGTGATGGGGGTTACCCTGCTCATCTAAGGCCAAGATCACTCCTTTACCATGATACATAGCGGTTTTGATGGAATCCGCCAACCTTGATTTATCTTGTTTTGAAACCTTGAGTCTGTCAACTACAATTTCAATATCGTGGATCTTATACCGATCCACTTGCATTTTGGGCCTTAATTCTGTGATCTCCCCATCAACCCGCACCTTGGTGAACCCCATTTTGCGAATTTGAACAAATAATTCCCGGTAATGCCCTTTTCTTCCCTTAACCACCGGAGCCAATATGGTGAAAGCCTTATGGTCAAATTCTCTTAATACCAGATCAACTATCTGTGCCTCTGTCTGCCTGATCATTTTCTCACCTGTCAGGTACGAATAGGCTGTACCAGCACGTGCGAATAATAACCGCAGGAAATCGTATACCTCGGTAGTGGTGCCCACGGTAGACCTGGGATTACGGGTGGTAGTTTTTTGCTCTATGGAGATTACCGGGCTCAGTCCATTGATCTTATCTACATCGGGCCGCTCCATATTTCCGATAAAAGAGCGGGCATAGGCTGAAAAGCTTTCCATATACCGTCTTTGCCCTTCGGCATAAATAGTATCAAATGCCAGGGACGATTTCCCACTACCGCTGATGCCCGTGATCACCACCAATTGATTCCGAGGTAAGTTCACGTCGATGTCCTTTAAATTGTGCTCACGGGCACCGAATATTTCTATATGATGAAAGCCGGTTTCATCGTACTGGGTAAAGGTAAAGTCGGTATTTGAGTCTGATGTGGTGGCCAAGGCTTGGAATTAAACCACAAAGATACCACTTATTGAGCAGAGTGCGTATGGGAATAGGGGAATAGGGGAATAGGGGAATAGGGGAACAATAGAACAATAGAACAGTAGAACAGTAGATTGAAGATTGTTAATTGTTAATTGTTGACTATAAACTGTTGATTGTACCGACTAAAGTTGTAGCGGATGTCGGGCGGGTACCAGCACTGTATAGCTGGTGCCACTGCGTACGGTAAGTGATTTTCTACGCAGCCATGGATTATGTTTTTTCAGAATTTTGTAATTGAAGCCCTGTTGCTGAGCAAATGCCACCAGGTCGTCTATTGATTCCGTGATTTCCAGTTCCTTCAAGTCCTCTTGTTGATACAGGTGTTCCTCTGGAATATCAAAGCCATACTTTTCAGGACTAGTCAGTAGCTCTTTCGCCGCCAATACTCTGAAAACATAGCGGCTGGTTTCCTCATTTAGCAGCAAATCAAAATAGGAATCTACCCGCTGCTCTTCTAACCTATCACTTAGTCCTTTGATTCCCATGTTATAAGAAGCTGCAGCCAGGGTCCAACTACCAAACTTATTATGAGCCTGCTTCAGGTACTTACAGGCAGCCCTGGTAGATTTCAGGGGATGGTATCTTTCATCTACCTCTTTGGTTACCTCCAAACCCAACTCTCGGGCGGTAGGTTTAAGAAACTGCCAAAAACCTACGGCATTGGCTGGTGAGACCACATTTAACAGACCACTTTCGATTACTGCCAAATACTTAAAGTCATCGGGTACTCCCTCTTCCTGCAATATCTGCTCAATTTGTGGCAGCCAGCGGTTCGATCTTTTATAAAGAAATATTGAATTATTGTGCCAGTAAGTATTAATGTGCAACTCCCGATCCAGTCTCTCTTTGACATCCTGAATGTTCATAGGAACAGGTTCTCCGGCAAAAGATAAACTATCGGGAATTTCAACGGTTACCGTCTTACTGCGCACTGCCCGAATAGTGGGCATCTCTTCCTCCACCGTAACTTGTACCGGATCCTCTTCATTGGGCTGGCTTCTTAGATAGAACAGTACCAATACCAATGATAATGAGATGATGGATAATATAAGCGGAGCCTGCTTGAACATCTAAAAGTTGGGAGTTAGTAAGTACTTCGAATAGAAATCGTCCATAATTTTGACCGCTTCGGTGGGTGTTTCTACCAATTGAAATAAATCTAGGTCTGGTGGACTTATGGTTTTATACTTAGTCAGTAAAGTTTGTTTTAACCAGTCGATTAACCCAGTCCAATAGTCTTTACCTACCAATACAATGGGGAACCGTCCGATTTTTTGAGTTTGGATCAGGGTGATCGCTTCAAACAACTCATCCAGAGTACCAAAACCTCCCGGCATCACCACAAAACCTTGTGAATACTTTACAAACATTACTTTTCTCACAAAGAAATAGTCAAAATCGATCAATTTATCCGGGTCAATGTAAATATTGGAACCCTGTTCGAAAGGTAAATCGATATTGAGGCCCACAGATTTTCCGCGTTCACTTCTAGCCCCCTTGTTACCGGCCTCCATAATACCAGGGCCACCACCCGTGATCACACCGTAGCCATGTCTTACCAATTTGGCCGCAATCTCTTCAGTCATTTGGTAATACTCTTCATCTTCGGTGGTGCGAGCAGAACCAAATATCGAAACACAAGGACCTATTTTAGCCAGTTTTTCAAATCCTTCTACAAACTCAGCAATAACCTTAAAAATCACCCAAGAGTCAGAGCTTTTAATCTCGTTCCAATCGCGGTCCTTGAAAGCTTTTTTTATTCTATGTTCGTTCTCAATTAGTTGAAAATCCTCCTTGGCCTTATCGGCTTCTGTCTTCAATCTTTTGTGTCCCATCTCCAACATAACTATCTCTTTTTATGAAATTAAATTAACCAACGCCGGTTTCAATTCAGGATATTCAAATTCAAAACCCGCGGATATAAGCTTTTGCGCAGAAACTCGGTTACCGCCCAAAACCACCTGAGCCATTTCACCCAAACCCAACTTCAATACCGCCCCTGGCACCGGTGGTAGCCACAGGGGTTTACTCAATACTTGTGCCAAAGTTTTGGTAAACTGCTTATTAGTAACTGGGTTTGGTGCCACCGCGTTATAGGTACCACGGTAATCACTATTGCCAATGGCAGCGTGTATGATTTGACAAAGGTCGTTCATATGGATCCAACTCATATACTGGTTTCCGCTGCCAATAGCTGCCCCTACATTCATTTTAATGGGCTTGGCTATTTTAGGAAGCGCCCCACCATTCTCGCTTAGTACTACTCCTATTCTCAGGGTGACCACCTTAATGTTCAGTTGCTCGATAACTGCAATTTCCTGCTCCCAATATTTGACCACATCGGCCAGGAACCCTACTCCTGCGGGAGACACCTCATTGACCCAATCATCCCCAGTATCTAAACCATAAATGCCAATGGCCGAAGCTGCAACCACCGTTTCACATTGATTTTCAGTTGATCTTAGCTTCTCTGCCAATAACCTGGTGGACTGTACCCGGCTTTGCATGATTTGCTGTTTCCGGGACTTTGTCCATGGCTTATCTGCCACGCCTGCGCCTGCCAGGTGTACCACAATATTAGCAGTTTCAAGAGCACCTTCCTCGATAAATCCTCGGTTAATATCCCAAATGTAGGATTTGACGGATTTTTTGGATGTTCTGCTGCGGCCCAAATGTGAAACCTGGTAATGTTGGCTTAAAAGAAGCTCAGTAAGTGCGGTACCCACCAGTCCAGATGCTCCGGTAATTAGTACTGTTTTTGACATGACTGTAAGGTAGTGAAATATGGATTACGATTTATGGATTATGGTCTTGCCTAAAGTGATAAATTTTGTTAACTACAACTGCCAACATGGTACTTGAAAAATGAACTCATACTACAAAATAATGGCCATAATCGGCCTTTTTATGGTTTCAGGTTGTTCTCAAAGCCCTGAAACCACGGCGTGTAAACAACTAGATGAAATCGACCTGGAGATGTTGAATATTATCAAACAAATCGAACAGGAATATCAACAAGATGAGGAGTTTATGCTGGCGCTCAAAGATGCACAGTTGTTTTGGACTCAATATCGAAACCGACAAGTCAAGGCAGTGTTCACAAAATCCCCTAAGAATTATGACTACCTGGTTGGGGAGTGTAAATGTGAAATTTACCGGGACCTAACCGCTTTAAGGGTAAAAGAATTGCAAAAATGGCTGGATGGGGTTTCGCCAGAGGTTACTTGCAAGGGAAGCTACAAGGTAACCAATTAAAGATTGCCGTTAGTATTCAGGATGGAATCACTAACGGCAACCTTCTTATATCTAAAATATGTTGTAGTTAACGCCAATTGAAAAACCTGTTCCAGGAGCGAATCTGGAAAAATATTGGTCCTCTGCCCGAAATCCGGTGAAAAACTCCTCCCTTACATCATCCAGGATATTGGTGACGCCAAAATTTATGGTAGTCCGCTGATTTTCTCCAAATGATTTGTTCAGATTGAAATTTAAACTATGGAATGGCTCCGAATAAACATCCGGTGTCAAGCCTCCGCCCACTATGGTTAAAGTGGGGCCTTTCACATTGTAGAACAATCCAAAATCCAAGCCTGTCTCTATGTTGGCATAGCTAATACCGGCGTTGATGATATAGGGTGCTTGGCCCGCCATTTCCCGATCCTGAGAAATGGTTTCCCCGTTTTTCTCGAATTCCTTCCTAGCCTCAAATTCCGTGATGGACATTTCTATGGTTGACTCCACTACTGTGATGTTCCCGTTGATTGAAAAATTGGCTAGTGATTCTGAAATAAAATCCAGCGATTTTCGGAACTCCAATTCCGCTCCCAGTACCTGACCATCACCTACGTTTCGGGGCTGGAATTCCAGTCCGGTTTGTGCAACCGGTATTCTTACCAGCTCAATCGGTCGATCAAAGGTTTTATAAAATGCGCTGATAGAGAACAACTGTGCTCCCGGCATAAACAATTCCCATCTGAGATCCACATTATTGATTCTGGTTTCGGTTAGGTTTCCATCCCATACCACGGTACCATCGCCTTCTATGAAGGGGAATAAACCTCCATTAAAAGTACGGTTGGTTATAGGATCCAGGATCTGTGCAAAAGACAGCTCCTTGAATGATGGCCTGGCAATAGTTCGAGAGTAGGAGACCCGTAAATTCTGATTTTCGGACATGCCGTAGATCATATTCAAGGATGGAAAGAAGTCGAATGAATCCAGCACTTTCTCGTCTACCAAGTTGTTCCCCTGTCCTGAAATGGCAAAGTTCTGATCCCTACCGGTATGCCGTTGTACATAGTTCTCTACCCTTAGGCCAGCAATGGCCTTTAGTTTAGGCACCAATTCGAATTCAGAAGAAACGTAGGCACCTAGATTATTAACGGTGGAATTATATTCATTGGGATTCGGATCACTATTACCTGATTGGTAGTAGTAAACACCATCGGGGTAAATATTTTGAGGAATCAACACATTATTGGGATCTCCATCCAGCTCAGGAGCCGCACCAAATCGCTGCAGGTCAAAAAACAAAATTTCGTAATCCCGCTCTTTAAACAGGTAACTGGCCCCAAGTTTCAATTTGGCGTCCCGCTGGAACATCTGCAGGTTCCGGGTAACATCAAATCTGTTGGCTAGGTTCACTTCTTCCAGCTCCCGCCAAATCCTGCTGGGATTACCCCCATTGCCAGGTTCGAAGGCAGGCCGTCCGGAGTTCAGGGTAAAAGCGGTTTTTCTTACATCCGGATCTGATTGCTCTGAGAGCGTAGGAGAAATTTTCCAGGAAACCTGCCATTCTTGCTGGTCTCCAAGAAAATGATCTCCACCCAAAAGTGCGTTGGTTAGACTGCGTTGATTATAGTCAAGATTATAACTATCCGCAGTATAACCTGACTTCCCTACCGCTGATCCATTATCATCAATGAAAAATCGTCCTCCCTGGTTTACCCCATTCTGTAAACGCATTAGGGATAGCTTGAATTTGGAACGATCTGTTTTATAGGCCAGACCAGCCAAACCTCCAAGCAGTACTGACTCCCGTGATAACTTGCCTGATCTTCCGGGCTCTAATACCAGCTCTCTGGCATCTGGATCACCCGCCTGTACATAGGCGCGCACCAACTCAAAATCATTGGGTGACCCAGGACGCTGGTATTCGCCATAGATCACATCATCGAAGAACTCTGTGGTATATTTGTAGGTCCCACTGAACAGAAATCCCAGTTTGTGGCCATTTTCGAAAGTCTTTTGATTCCCTAAAGATAAACCCACGTTGTAATTCATAAAGTTCTGATCCTGAACCGGACCCAATTCCGGATTAAAGCTTTTTACGAAATCGTTTACTTCTTGATCTGTGAAATCGGGGTTAATTGGAGTAGGGATATCAGGTTGATCCGCTAGTGGAGGTAGATCACGAGTTCCGTCGTCAAAACCTAACCAATCCGTACCGCTACCCTCAGATCCCAAGTAATCATTTTGAAAGTGCATGGATGGGTTAAACTCAAGCCCAGCTGAAATGGTGAATATTTTCTCCTCTGGGAAATCCTTAGTTTCGATATTCACTAATCCACCGGTGAAGTCTGCAGGATATTCTGCGGTGGCGGTTTTTACCACAATCAGGTTTTCAAGAAGATTGGTGGGAAATATATCGATTTGTAAGCTGTTTCGATCGGGATCCAAA
>JANQPK010000089.1 GCA_028289505.1 Cyclobacteriaceae bacterium | reverse complement strand
AACCTGGGTTACAGTATCCGAATGGATGCAGCCCCAGGGTGTGGAGCAATATGGCAGCGACGGCAGTGTTTATGTGGCGCGAATCTTATGGTAGCAGAGAGCGTAGAGCATAGAGCAGAGAGCGTTGTGTTTCCATACTCCATGCTCCATGCTCTCTGCTCATTAATTTTTAATTGCACACAGATTATCCGCACACTCCAGGTCCGGTTCACCGATCAACTCACAATCAGAGGGCTCTCCCTTTAGTTGGTTCAAATCCTGATTTAGCTGATTGTATTCTGTAACCAGGGCTTCCAATTGGGGTACATCCACATTACTTGGTGCATATACTATATATTCCCAAGGCCCGCCACATGGTTTAGCTCCCCAGGCTATTGAGGCACAATCACCGGCCCCGTTGCAGGACTTATTGGCTACTAATGCCTCTACATTGGCTGAAATCTCCGCCATTCTTCTTTCTATTACTTCAATCTGTTCTTCGTCATCTTCCTGACAGCTCAACAGCAACAGGGCGGGAAGCAACAGCATATAACTGATCTTTATATAGTTCATGTTTTCTCTAAGTTTATTCTCTACCTAAGAGACACATGATCGAAGCGATTGGTTGTAGCCAGATGGGTTTGAATTACCAATTAAGCAGCCACTGGTTCCTGACTGGGTTTAACCTGCAGTACCGCACCAATAACACCACCCACGATGGCGGCAATGGCTGTACTCAACACCACATCTGCCAAGGCACCGGTAAGCGTCATTAATGTCGAAGTTCCGTAATAGACTAAATTATATGCCAGTCCCAAGAAAATCCCAATGATAGCACCTGCACGCAACCCACTTTTAAAAGTGCTGATCTGCGCCCACTTCATGAAAATGTAGGTCAGAAATGCCGCATATAGAAAATTGCCCAAAATTAGTGCCCACCATACCATTTCGTCTTCAGCCCTCATCACGTCAGCACCGCCAGACTGTGCCTCAAAAAAATCCGCTAGCAACAGGCCATAGAATAAAAAGCCTAAAATAAAGTAGGTAATCCCTCCCACTACGGTTCCAGTAAGAAATTTTTTAGTATCCATAATGATTAATGTTTTGGTTTTGACTTATAATATAAGTAATTGATAATGAATTGAAAACATAAAAACACTCGTTTTTGTAAGCCAACCCATCGAAGTATCCAATGGCGAGGTAAGTGTAGATTTATTACCTTGAACCGATTTTGGAACAGGAAAGCCCATTTACACCTTACCGTTTTCGAATACAATCAGTTGATCTGCTCCGCGGCTTGGTTATGATCATCATGGCCTTGGATCATGCCAGGGTTTTTGTGGGCGTCTCTACAATTAACCCAGTGGATCCTACACAAACATCGGTAGCATTCTTTTTTACCAGGTGGATCACGCATTTTTGCGCTCCGGTGTTTGTATTCTTGGCGGGCACCAGTGCTTTCCTATATGCCCGTAATACTTCCTGTGGTGTATCCAGGCTTAGTAGATTTTTGATCACCAGGGGTTTGTGGATCATATTGGTGGAGATTCTGCTATTGAACTTAGCGGTTCAGTTTATCCCTTACAAATTTTTGTTTCTGCAGGTGTTGTGGGTTATTGGTTGGTCCATGATAATACTGGGAGGATTGATCTATCTCCCTAAATCTGCAATCTTAGCAATCAGCCTGGTGCTAATATTTGGTCATAATATTCTGGACTATTACTTCACCGAGGAAAATGGTTGGTTATATACCCTGTTGCACAAACAGGGTGTTATTGGCAATAACTCATTCCCGATTTTGGTTTACTATCCGTTGTTGCCTTGGCCTGCGGTTATGGCCCTGGGATACCTGTTTGGCCGGGTATTGATAAGGCCTTCCCCCAATCGGGACTGGCCTATTTGGACTATTGGACTCTCTTGTGTAGTGTTATTTCTGGTGCTGAGAGGCATTAATCTTTACGGGGATCCAGCGCCCTGGATGGTGCAGGAACGGGGAACTGCCTTTACCCTCTTGAGTTTTTTGAATACCAGCAAGTATCCTCCTTCCCTGTTGTTCCTGCTGATGACCATAGGACCCAGTTTGTTGATGATTCCTTGGCTTGAAAAGTGGCAAGGAAGGAAAGTAGCTATGATAAGCGTTTTTGGTCGGGTGCCGTTTTTCTTCTATTTGCTACATTTTGTGTTAATACATATTGCAGCTACTATTTGGTCATACTGGAATTTCGGTGTATCGGAATGGTGGTTAGGGCCAGCTTCTGGCTTTCCGGAAGGTTATCAGTTAAACCTGTATCGCATCTACTTCCTGTGGCTGGGAGTAATGGTACTATGTTATCCACTTTGCCGCTGGTATGCCAACTACAAAAGGAAACATAAGGAACAATGGTGGTTGAGTTACTTGTGAGCAGCAACAGTGTATAGCAACAGCATACAGATTAGGAGCAAGAGCATACAGCAACAGCATACAGATTAGGAGAAAGAGCATCCAGCAATAGTCCCTAGATTAGCTTAAGCAACAGCACACAGTTAAAAAACTGACCCGCTGTATGATTCACATTGTTAGCACTTACTGGCCCACCGTAGGTTCCCAACCGGTTGCTCTTGCAGATTCATTATCCTTCCAGTTTTCTAATCATCGCGTATAGCATCTTTGACAATTCGTCTGCAAATAGATAAAACTCCTCGAACAATTTGCGTTCAATCTGCCTTTCTTCGGAAATAAGCTGAAGTATGGCCACCGTCTCAAACAATGATCCTCTAGCCATAATAAAGAACCTTCGTTTATCTCGGTCTGAAAAGCGCCCAGAGCCCTCTGCAATGTTTAACATAATACTTAGAGAAGACCTTCTCAATTGGTGGTGGGTGGTTCTATCTAGTGATTTAGGGAGCACCTTGGCGCGAAGCAGTTGATTGAATCTTCTTGTTTTTTGGTAGACTATCAAGTTTTCAAAATCAAACATACCTGGTACAACAAGTAAATCATTGCTAGTCTCAATATCTAGACCCAAATAGTATTTCCTAAACCTATATGCTTAAAACTGTTACTGTCGCCCAAACCTGCAAGGTCCACACTAATACCGTTGAAACCTGTATGCTCAACACTGTTGCTGTTGCTTAAACCTGTATGCTTCACACTGTTGCTGTTGCTGCTATAAAAAAAGGCCAGGCCTACACGAGACCCGACCTATCTTCAACCAGCTATGAACCTAAATAATTTGCTAAAGAGAAATTTATGTTTGTATTAAATAATTTATATTTATAATTAGATCAATGCAATTTGTCATAGATACTCCCAGACGGTGAATAGTAACCACTTCTTAGAAAAAAATTTTCTGTATTAGTCTTAACTGCATGATTTTCAGGAATTTATACCATAAAAAAACCCCGATTAATTTAACCGGGGTTTATGTTGGTAGCAATAATTAAGTCTATTCTGGACCTAGCGCTTCGATTTTGGCATTGATGGCTTCTGCCTTGTCGTTCATATCCAATTGTACATAAACAGTCTGCATGGTCTCCATCACCACTCGGTCTTGTGGCTTGATCTGGTGTGCTCGTTCTAAGTACGGCAATGCGTTGGCAAACTCTCCTTTGGCTTTTTCCTCGATCACTTTCCCTTCCTTTTGGTAGGTTCTAAGATCCATCTCATTGGCTTCTTTCAAAATCTCAGCTGCTTTATTGTAGTGATTGACCGCTAGGTTAAAAGTAGCATCGAAATAATCAGGATTGGCCTCAATGGCTTTCTTGTAATTCTCCATGGCCGCTTCATCGTCGCCAGTCTGTTCACTAATGTAAGCCAGGTTGTAGTACAGATTAGCGTTATCGGGTTCGGCTTCTATAGCTCGGTTTAACTTAGACTTGGCTTCATCTGTACGCTCGGTGATGATCAGTAAATTGATTTCTTCCTTCATTAAAGCTTCATTATCCGGAAAATGCTCTCGGGCCTGCGCAAGTACTTCCAGCGCCTTGTCGTTGTCGCTATTCTCGGATCTTTCCAGATAAATTATACTGCTGTAAATATCTTCGTTGTGATAGTCCAAGTCTACCAGCTTATAGTAGTTCTCCAGGGCTGCAGGATAATTCTGGCCTTGCTGTGCGGCAATACCTGCATAGTAATAGGCGGTAGTATCTTCGGGTTTCAATACTGATGACTTTCCAAAATAGTAAAGTGCGCCATCATAATCTTCCTGGTTGTAGGCTTCGGCACCCTTGTTGATCATATTACCCCACATGTTATCCATCTTTATGTCGGTCAACCCCTCATAACTTCCACCTTCTTTTTCCATAGATTTGGCCTTCTGAAAGGCGGATACCGCTTCGTCGAAAGCCTCTTCCTGCATATCTG
>JANQPK010000080.1 GCA_028289505.1 Cyclobacteriaceae bacterium | reverse complement strand
ATAGTCCACTGAGTGCTTACCGGAGCCAACTACCGCGAAGAAAACACAAGCTAGAAATACTACTGTGGATGCGATCAGGTTGGTAACCTCCATAACTCCGATAAAATTGATGAGGATAGCCCCTATCAGCACCGGTATCTGTACCAAGCTTGCTACCCTGGTAATCAAACCAATGATGATCAGGATACCTCCCGCCAGGTGCGCCATGGTAACATAGTGTACAATAATCACAGTACCCAACCATTCATCCAGGGGGTTTAAGATTTCGTAGAGGTAATTCATATGAACGCTAAAGTTCATGCCTTTGTAAAATATAAAGGCCCCTAAAACGATACGTAATCCATCTAAGGTTAAGGAGGTATGGGCATTGGCCCACTTGTTGAGTTTTTTGATAGTATCCATTACTTTGGGTTTTGGTTCTACTATAAGTTACTGATTTTGAGCATGAATCGCAATTAGCTGTTGGCCGTTAATCAGCCAACCAGACCTGGAAAAGGAACTCAAAAGATAGGTGGAAACCTCTAAGAATTGGACGGATCCGCCGGTAGATTATCACCTGGCTTCATGGTGATCATGCGCAAGGGTATTGGAATCTCGATTCCATTCTGTTTTAGGGCATCATAAATCTGCAGGGCCACCTCACTGTTGACAGAAAGACTCTCACTAAAATACACCCAAAACAAGACTCTGAAATTCAATGAACTGTCGCCAAATCCATCAAATAGCGTCATGGGAGTAGGAAATGACAGCACCTTGGGATGCTCGCTTACCACGGAGCGCATTACCTCCAGCACCTTATGAGGATCACTGCCGTAGGCGGTGGCCACCGGAATAGTCAATCGGCGTTGGTTGTCCGAAAGGGTCCAGTTGATTACTTCATTGGACACCAGATTGGAGTTAGGTACGATTACCTCTGAGCCATCAAATGTCTTTACCTTGGAGGATCTTAATCCCATGGCACTTACATTCCCCATTAAAGGACCTACTTCAACCGTATCACCAACATTGATGGGTCGCTCGAAAGTAAGGATCAACCCGGAAACAAAATTAGAAATAACATTTTGTAACCCGAAGCCAATACCCACACCTAAAGCCCCAATCACCAGACTTATTTGATTCAGGTCAAAGCCTGCATAGGACACCGCCAGCAGAAAGCCCAGTGCAATAAATACATAATAGATGGAGGTCGAAATAGCGTGTGGTATTCCTTTTGAAACATTCAGTCGGTCGAATAACTCGCGCTCTAGAAGCAATTGCAGGATACGAGCCAGCCACCAGGAAATGATGACGATCAAAAAAAAGCCCAGTATACCACCTATGGTGATGGTTACACTGCCAAAGGATATTCCAAAGTTCCAAAGTTCCTGGAACCACTCCAAGATCATGTCCAACAGACCAAATATGATCATGGTGCTTCTGAGCCAAAGCACGAATCCAAGAAACTGGAAAACCACCTTTACCCGTCTTTCAAGCAGCTCAAAATTTTCTCGGATCAGATTGAAAACATGGGCATAGGGAGTACGCAGTGCAAAGGCTATTACGTTACTAACGATCCTTACTGCTCCATAAAATATCAAGGCCAGGCCGGCACTATTGATCACTCCACTAAAGATGATCTTGCTTAGCCTAACACTGCCAACTACGTTGGCCAATAGCGATCCAATTATCAGAAAAGTAGCAAATGGGATCAAACGAACCAACCCCCGAAGCCAACCATAAGGAATATCTGGCCGGTATGTTCTAAAAAGATTTATCACCCACCAGGAATATCCAATCAATGCTATAGATCCAAACCCCATCATGGATCGCTGAAACACGGTCCCCACGGGCAGTATACTTTGAAGATAGTTGAATACATAAAAGAGCCCAAGAATGAGCAGGGGGAGCTTGAGTTTTTGGTGTATAAACCCATAAAAAATTCCTATTAGTGATAACAAGGCCACGATACCCATGGCTTTACCCAAGACCTGGGGACCATTGGTATAAATCCCCAATGCAAAAATCAATGAGATTAGAATAGCGGAAAGTACCGGTCTTCCTAGGGTATGGTAGAGAAAATCCAGATCCTGATATTCCGGATATCGCTTGCTGACATACCTGATACGCATGAAAACCACCAGGATTATCAGGAAAACAGCCATATGAACATAAAAGCTGGGCCGGTACAACTCATAGTAAGTGGCAATGGATTTCTTATTGGCCACCAGTATACTTTTCAGTTGGATCAGGCCATAATTGTCTGGCAAGGTATCAGTTTCCAAGGCCCAAATAGGAGGACTATCTCTAGCCCACAGGCGATCTTCCAGGAATTCATCCAGTCGATCAATCACCTCCTCTATTTGCTGACTCATCTGATTGATACGCACTTCATACTCGATGATGCTATTGGCATATTGGGACATCCCTTGCTCAGCCAGGTTTAATGAATCCAAACGGGTGCTGATCTCACTTATCACCAATTCTGAAACCTCTGTTTGAGAGATCTGCTCCAGTGTTAGTTGCCAAACCTGATCCGCTGTTTTAATCTCCTGAGAAAGCTCTTCCAACGCTTCAGTTCGGTTTACCAAAAGCCGGTTCCAGCTTTGTAAAGGTGCGTTGAATTGTCTGATCCGGTTTTTCTGAATTTCCAGGATCTGCAAGGCGACACCGGTGGGTATGGTATCCATTTCCTGTAGTGTCGCATTCAAGGTATCCTGAAAATGTTGTATACTATCTACCATCAACTGGTATGCTGCAGTAGGCTGACCCGCATCTAGCACATCTTCGATCAGCAAGTCTAACTCAACCAGGTTGGCCGGAATTTCCGAAGCGACATAAGGTTCAATTTGGTTTACTGAATCAGGGGTTTGGCCAAACCCATCACCAAATACCAGAAACAGTAAAAGCAGTATTTGAAAGCCTGATTTCAAAGTGGCTTGGTTTACACTATACCTTATGTAAAACCTCAGGGGCGCCAACAAGGCTCAGAACCTCCCCCCCCTTGGCGGCCGACTCATAGATCTTCTCAATGTAGTACATATCGCGCATACCCATTTCACCTGAGGCAATTACTGCCGTGCCATCTAGTACATTTTTGGAAAAAGCATCCATGTGACTTGCTTGATGGTTGACCGGTTGTATATCTTGAATACCCTCATGAGTCGTCAACTCCAGGCCATCATAAATATAAGAAGGTGATAATTCGAAAAACCCATTCTCGGCCTTAGCTTTCAGGTATTGAATGCTATCCTCATAAGTGGTAATGTATTGGGCCTTTACTCCTGACGGAAACTCCATCTCCCATTCTAGACTGCCTTCAACTTCGGACCAGGCATTTTTATCCTTGGTAGTTTCTTTGGCAGTTACGGACACCGGTAGCTGTCCCATGGTATAAATGGATCCCTGCAGGGCATAGATGCCAACACCCAACAAAGGACCTCCTCCTGCCAATGCTTTCTTAGCCCTCCATTGCTCCAAATTTCCCATTTTAAAGCCAAATGCCGCCTCTAAGCCTGTAATGGGACCAAACACCTGCTTTTGACCCAGCCGCATCATTTCCAGGTTAAAGGGTTCATAATGCAATCGGTAACCAATGGATAACTTTTTATTCGCTTGCTTACAGGCATCTATCATCTGCTGGCATTCTGCCACCGAGATGGCCATGGGCTTCTCACAAATCATGTGTTTACCCGCCTGTGCCCCGCGAATGGTGTACTCCGCATGCATGGAGTTAGGCAGCACTACATAAATGATATCAATATCATCATTTTCAGCGATGCTGTCGTAATTATCGTAATTGTAAATATTGCCATCCGGGATACCGTACTTATCCTGCCAGATCTTCTCCTTCTCTTTGGTGCCAGTCACAATACCCGCCAGATAGCAATGCTCCGTTTCTTGTAAAGCCGGGGCTAGTTGGTTGGTAGCGTAGTTTCCCAGTCCCACTAGGGCTACTCCTAGTTTCCTGGGTGTTTCATCCACCGCCACTACATCGACTGTTTTCTTTTCAGGAGCACTACAGGCGGTGATACCCAGTCCCAATGCTCCCAGTCCCAGGGATGTTTGTTTAACGAAATAACGACGTTTAATCTTTGGTGGTGCAGTATGTTTCTTATTCATGATGCCATTTAGTTTAAAGGCAGTTAAGATAGCAAGTACTGCAATGGATTAAAATTAATTGGGATGATAAGATTCAATCTTGGCCACTGAATAAACCCGCAGGAATGGGGCTGCCCCTGGGAGCCTGGCCAGGACCAATAGGAGCGCCGCTGTCAAACTCTCCTTGGATCCGTAAAATACCATTCTCAATCAGTTCCAAGGTCGCATCGAAAGTTCCTTTGATGTGTGTTGCAGTTCTTTCTGTCACAGTAATCTGACCACTACCACCGTCTACACCAACCCTCTTTCCATCTTTTACCACATCTCCTCTGGCATCTGCCACCGGAACATAGTCACCACCATCAATTGGAAAAGGAAATTGTCCAATCAGTGAAACCTGCAGTTCTTGATCATGGCCGGGCCCGGTGGTGATGGACAATTCTGCCACCAACATTCCATTCTCATCTTCCATCTCAGAGGCTATAGTCAATGCACCACTATATCCCAACTTCCCCATTCCATAAGGTGAGGGAGGACCTTCATTTATCGCAATACTGACAATCCTGGTCACAGATTTCATGTTCCCACCATCTATCATACTTTTTAATTCCTCTAATTTGCCAGGCATCATTTTTTCCATCATATCTTTTTGCTGCTGGGTCATATTGTCCAGTTGGGCCCTGGCTTGTTCCATCTCCCGCCGCTCTTTCTTACTCATAGCTTCCATGATGCCCTTGACGGCGTATTCTGTGGTATGCGGTTCGTAGAGCGTTCCCACAGATTTATAATCCAGATCGTATTTTTCTATGTTAATCGGCTTTTTATCTCCTTTGTTATCAACATAGCCCTTCATTACTAGTGCCAATGGTACTAGTTGCTGTTTTTCGATATATAGGCTGACACTCTCCATGGTGAACTCCTCACCTCCCGGATGCTGGTCCATGGGTACATCTTCCAGGTCAGTTGCTGATATGTGATATGCTTCCTTCATTTCACCAGAGGTGGTAGCCCGAACCATTTCAGTGCCCACTAGTTTGGCTCTTTTCATGAATTCTTTCATATCATTCACATCATCCTTAGCTTCAGCGGTACCATCACTGGTGTTGACAAAAGCATCTGCTCCTGCATCCAGCATATCTGCCATTTCATTAAAGTCCAAACCATAAGTAGGGGTGCCAGAGGCTGCAAAAATTCGGTATCCCTCAGCCATGGCGGCCGCTGTTTGTTCCGGTGGGGGAAATCCAGCAGCTACATACATGTCTCGCTGGTACAAATGAGGCGGTACCTGCTTGAAAGCTACTTGCCCATCCACCTCTAAGCGTTCATGATATATCGGGGTTTCCATGTTCATGGCAGCCTCCATTGATACCGTGATGGTGTAGTTATTCACCCCTTTCCAACGCTCTTCTTTTTTCTTTTGCATGTCGTTCAGAACGGATTGTGCATCCTGGGCTATTAGTGCAGGTATTACACCCAGGCAAATAGTGATCAGAATTAGGTCTCTGTATGTCTTGTTCATGAGTTCTAGTGGTTAGTTAGTGAGCCAAGCAAATGAATAAAAAATGACCTGATACCATTCCAGGTAAACAGTCATATGGTTGTTGCTTATAGAATGTATAAGATACAAAAAAGCGGGTGATTTTATAAAAAATCATATATGTTATCAGTATATCACAATTACATGCCATTACCATATCAAAAAATCAGATAAGGTCTCCCCTCCAACATCACCAAAAGTTAACCCTGTGATAACAAACTGATGATCCGGTAAACTTTCTCTTGAGCATCCATTAGTTGAACTTTGTTTTACCATTAACAAAAGCAACTATGGATACGGTAGTAATATCCCCTCCAGCCAGCAACCGAGTAGAGCAAGAAATAAAATCAGCCAGAAAAGTTGATAAATATATCGTAAGAGACCAGGATGTCTCTTTCAAACAGTCCAAGGCCATCACCGCCAGACAGCAAAAAAGCTTGTACACCGCGGTAGGATTAATCATAAGCTTGTCCATGATTATCGCTGCCTTTGAGTGGAAATCCTATGAAACCGAAGATGTGGTCAACCTGGGCACATTGGATGCTGAATTCGAGGAAATACTGGACATCCCCCTTACCCAACAGGAGCCCCCTCCACCGGTCAAAGAGTTAGTACCCCCTGAAATCATCGAGGTCCCCGACGAAGAAGTAATCGAAGAGGAAATTGAAGTTAATCTGGATACTGAAGTTACCGAAGAAACGGTGATTGAAGAAGTCGTTTTCGAGGAAGCTCCCGAAGAAGAAGTGAGTGAAGAAATTTTTGATATTGTAGAGGAACAAGCTTCTCCAGAAGGTGGCATGAATACCTTTTTTG
>JANQPK010000072.1 GCA_028289505.1 Cyclobacteriaceae bacterium | reverse complement strand
ATAGTCCCTGAATCCTGGCAGCAGTATTCATGGTATCTCCTAAAAACGCTAGATCCCTTTTGATGTCACCAATCTCGGTCACGGTAACCGGCCCCACATTGGCTCCTGCCTTGAATACAGGTTGTATCCCATATTTGTGCTGGTAGTATGCAGACCTACTTTCTAAGAGCCGTTTGAAATCAAAATAGGCAAGAATGCAATTTAGATTTCTTAATCCCTGTTTTACTTCCCAGTAAATAATCACCTCATCGCCTACATATTGATAAACTTGAGCTGCTCTGGTTTCAATTATGGTCAAATCGCTAAAGCAATCTTGTATCAAGGCAGCGAACTTAATATGCCCCAGTTTTTCAGCATGGGTGGTGGAATCTTTCATATCTAAAAACATGAATATTCTATCTTCCTCCTTAGGCTGGTGGAATCTACCGGTTAGGAATTTGGTGAGATTCCCCGGTCCAAACTTCAAGGTAATCTGGCGGGTGAAGTTTATCCCGAAATTGACCAGGGTAGTATAAATGAAAATAATTAGGATTCCCGGATTGGCCAGGGATGCTCCCAATTCTTCTATGGTTAGTTCAATATCCATGATATCAAAGGCCTCGATCCGGATCATGATGCTCAATGCTAAAATGATTACCACATGGATGAGTCCCTTAATCATAAGCACTGATCCATAAGATCGTTTTCGTAACCAATGCTGGTCCAGCAATACATCCACTAACCCATATACCACACCCAAGATCAATCCAGCCTGTATACCCAACCATAGGGTGTATTGAAAGTCCACCAAAGGTTCAGGAGTCGATACCACCTCTCTTATTTCATAGCCATGATAAAATCGCAAAAACACGAATACTACCATTGCTAGTACCCAAACCACTATATCGGTCAGTAGCAACTGTAAACTCTTCCAATTAAATATTCGCATGATTAGGCTTCAGAGCCGCCGATGAATTTCCCAACCAATACTGCCATGATCACCACCAGGTAAAACTGACCAATCAAGCCGAAAAACAAAGAGAGGCTTCTGGCTTCGTCGGTTAAAGGAGCAATATCCCCATAGCCTATGGTGAGGATGGTAATAAAACTAAAGTAGAACAAGTCTTCCATGGCGTGGTATTGCGATTCCACATTACTAAAACTCTGTGGATTATCCAGATGCAAAAAGTAGAAGATCAACGAAGCGATAATCCCAATTAACATAAAGCCACAAAAAGCTCCCACAATCATATGCATGTCGATTTTCTTGGTAGTGATAATCTCTTTGAATACCTCATAAGATATCATCACCACAAAAAAGCCAAACAGCAGGAATCCTATAATATGAGAATAGCGAGAGTCGAGATTGAATACACTGAGCCATTCCGATCCAGCTGCTATGAAGCCAATGACCACTACTATCACAATACTTTGATTGAGGTTACGCAGCACGTTGACACAGGCCAACAGTACCAAGGTGCGGCTTACTGACCATATAATCCCTTCATTACCCCTGGTAAAAGCGGGTAGGATCAACATTACCATCAAAGCAATCAGTAAAATATAATATCGGTACCGATACCAAAGATCCCAGTAGTTTGCAACTTTTCTACTTAATGGGTGTTGGTGGTCTGTGGACATATTCCCTAAAATCGATCCGATATAACAGGCTGTATAGAACAGGAATAAACAATAAAGTAATGACTGTTGCAAATAGCAAGCCGATCATAATAGCTACGGCTAGAGGCTCCCACATGATCCCACCGCCTAGATAAAGCGGAATTAATCCCAACGAGGTAGTGAAAGTGGTTAGAATAATCGGCCTAAACCTTTGCAATGCCGCCTCTACTACTGCCTCTTTGTCACTACGTTGATAATCGCGAATCTCTATTTCAATACGGTCAATTAATACAATTGCATTATTTATCACAATTCCTGCCAATGAAATGGTCCCCAGAAATGCAAAAAATCCAAAATAGGATTTGAACAAAATAAGCCCTAGCACCACTCCTATTACGCCCAGGGGTATGGTAGAAAGCACCATGAAGGTCTTTCTGGTCGAATTAAACTGAATAATCAACAACATCAGAATGATGAAGCCACTAAGGGGTAAGTATGAACTTACTGAACCCATGTTTTCGGCGGTACTCTCGTCATCTCCCCCCAATTCATAAAAATATCCAGAGGGCCAGTTTTGGCTCTGCTGGTCCAACCATGGTTGCATTTCGGACATCACTACTGATGCATTACCATCTTCTTTCAAATAGCTCACCACGGTTATGGTTCGGTTCAAATCTCTACGCAGTATTTTGGCAAATTGCCATTGAGGTACCACCTGGGCAACCTGAACCAACGGTACACTTGCTCCTGAGTTTTGCGCATAAATATTGAGTGTTTCTAAGGAAGCTAATGTCTGTTGTTCACTGTTTTCACCCCTCATCTCAATGGGAATGGTTTTATCATCCTCCCTGAATTCACCAGTTCGGAACCCACTCATTACCGTCTTCAGCGAAATGGCTATATCCTGATTGGTTATACCTGCTCTTTGAGCCTTGGTCTGATCAATATCTACCAAAAACTTTTTGATTTTTGGACCCCAATCATCATTTACATTTTTGGTGCCATAAATACTGGATAACTGCTGCTTTACTTCATCAGCAATCTGCATCAGGTCTCCTGGGTCAGATCCAGAAATTCGAATTTCTATGGGGGTTCCTCCTCCTCCCTGACCAAGCCTCCTTACTTTGATATCAGCTTCAGGGAACTGAGACAGACAAAAAGCATCTAATCGATTAATTACGTACTGATTGTCATCCCCAGATGAGGTATTGAGCAACATGTGGGCATAACTGGAATTGGCTTCATCCTGAGCGTAACCTAAATCATAGGATTCCGGTCCTTGACCAATAAAGGATGACCAGTCTATCACTCCAGGCTGATCCTCCACCGACAGCAAAGAATCGTTTATATACTGCTCAATTGATAGAATAATATCTTCAGTGGACTCAATACGAGTTCCAAGATTTAGATTGATATCAACCGTAACCAAATTTCTCTCACTATCAGGGAAAAAGATAAATGGCACCAGCCCAAACCCAAATATCGCTAATGCAAATGCAATCACCACCATAACTACAAAGCTCTTCCTGCGATTGAGAACTTTAAGTAGCAACACCTGATACTCTTTTTTAAGAAATTCAATTACCCGATCCACGCTGAACTTCTTTGCTTTTTGCTCATCTTTTGGTTTCACCCTGATAAAATAAAATGCCAGCAGACTGATTATGGTTAACGATAATAACCAAGAGCAGAGCAGCGCAATGGTGATTACAGAAAAAATTGGCCCAACAATGTCACCCATAATGGACTCTGCCAAGAAAAAGGACAGAAAAGCGGCTGAGGTGGTAAGGGTGGAAATCAGCAGTGGAATAGTGAGTTCTGAGCAAGCCTCTACAGCTGCCTTTTTTGGCTTTGCTCCATTTTCCATCTTTACCATAATGGATTCGGAAACTACAATGGCATTGTCTACCATCATTCCCAAGGCCATGATTAAGGCGGCCAGAGTTACTTGGTTGAGCCCTAAGTCCACCAATCCCATAATCAATAAGGTCATAATGGTCACTAATGGTATCAGGCTGGCCACTACTACGCCAGTGCGAAAACCTAAAAAAAGCAGCATCACCAATAAAACTATCACCATACTTTGAATCAGGTTATTCACAAAGTCATCGATGCTTTTCTGGACAAATGTATCTAACGAGGCCAGCCTGGCAAGCTTCAGCCCAACAGGTAGCTGTTGATTCCAATTGTCAACCAGTAGATCCACTTCCTCACCCAAATTGATGATATTAGCACCATCTTTCAGAGAAATGGACAAAGCCACTGCAGGGTAACCATTGACCCGTACTTTGGTTTTAGAAGGGTAGATATATGATTGGCGAACGTTGGTAATATCCTCTAAGTAAGTCACCTGCCCTTCGTTTCCTACTGGTACAATAGTGCGACGCAAGTCAGAGAGTTCGGTAAAGTTTCCAGATGGTTCGATGATGATACGCTCCTGTTCCAGATTGATTTCGCCACCTGTGTTGATGATATTGGTAGATGAAATAATGCTTTGCAGTTGACTGGCGGTAATGCCATATTCGGCTAACCTGGCATTGTTGTACTCTATGAATACCCGCTCTTCCTGCACACCGCCCAGCTCGACCTTAGCTGCATCATCTAATTTTATAAAGCTGTCCCGAACGTCATCAGCATAATCCTTCATTTCGGCATAGCTAAAACCATCGCTGATTAGCGCCACCATAATGCCGTAGACCACACCAACGTCGCTATCGTTTAACTGGGGCGTGACCCCATCAGGAAGTTCATTGATCTCCTCTAGCTTCCTTCTCAATTCATCCCATACACTTTGCAGATCCTCCGGAGGCACTTCGAACTTCAGTTCTACCGATACTACTGACAAACCAGTTCTTGAAGTACTGGTTATTGATTTGACCTCAGGGATTTCCTGAGCTTTCTTTTCAATCTTGTCGGTTACCAAAAGTTCTACCCGTTCAGGGCTTGCCCCGGGAAACTCAGAAACAATAGTAGCCACTCTGATAGTATAGGGAGGCATACTATCCCGAGATAAGGTCTGATAAAGCGTCAAACCCATAATCACCACTACTACCAGTAATGCCAGTGATATTCTGTTCTTCTCAATGGAAAACTGTGTGAGGTTCATGTATTAGAAAAGAGAAACCTTCATACCATCGAGCAACGTCTGTAGTCCAGCTACCGCTACTAATTCTTTCTCCTCCAAACCAGAGTCTACCTCAAACCCCTCAGAGGTTAACTGTCCTATTTTAACTGTCCGTTTGCGGGCAATATAGGTTTCTCCCTGATCAGGCTCTAAAACGAATACAAAATTACCATTTTGGTCTTCTCCCACTGCGGAAGCACTGACCATGAGGCTGGGTTCATTACTGCCTTTTGCTAGACCAATGCTAACATTTGCCGCCATGCCAGGTCTAATGGCAGCCGAAGGATTGATTAGTTTTACGGTGACGGGATATACTGCAGTTTCGTCACTTAGGGCATAGGATACTTCGGAAATGACTCCTTCAAAATCCTGCGCCGGTAATGAGGGGAATTTGACGGTTGCCGTTTGATTGATATCAATACCAGCAATGTATTGCTCAGGAATACCAGCGGAAACTTCTATATTATCTCCTGATGCTAGGGTGATGATTGAACCACCCCTGATAACATTCTCGTTCTCCTCAACATAGACGTTATTGACAATACCAGACACCGGTGCGTATAGTTTAGTATAATCCAACTGTGATTGTGCCAGCTTTCTTTTCTGCTTTGCCGCTTTTTCATTGGCTTTGGCAGACTCAAATTCAGCTTTGGCAGCTTCATATTCAGCCAAGGAAGCATTTTGGTTTTCATACAGGATACTGACTCTCTGGTAGTTGGACTTAGCTTTTTTCTCTTGGGCATCTGCATTCTTGACTGAAGCATCGGCCTCTTCATAATCGATCAAGTAATCACTTGGATCCAACACCGCTATTAGATATCCCCTTTTTATACGCTGACCTATTTTAACATTTACTTTTTCGATGGTCCCAGCAACTTTGAAGGACATTTCGGTTTGAACTCCGGCCTTGGCACTCCCGCTGAAAGTACGTCCTAGTTCACCACCCATTAATGAGGCCTCCTGATACTTAACAGGTCTGGGTAATTCCTGCTTTTGGGGCACTTCTTTACTACAGGCGACTAACAGTAGAGATACTATAACAAAACCTGCTTTTTTCATTTCAATTAATATTGATTTACAAATTCCTCTAGTCTATTAAAATAATCCTCCCTTTCCATATCGGTGGACAAGCTGTAATACTTTCCAATAGCCCGGTCAACGGTTAGCAGATCAATAATAAACTGATATCCTGCATTGGCAGCATTTAGTGCTGACTGTACCGCTGCGTTTTGAGCGTCAATTAAAGTAATTACCGATACGTTACCTTGTTGGTAAGACTCCTGGATTAATTCAAAATTTTTAAGGGAAGCCTCCCTGGCCTCATTACTCAATTCAATATTTGAATAACTGGCCCCTACCTGTATCATGGCAGCACGAATTCTCTGCTCTAATTGGTTGGTTAGATCAAACTTTTGAAACTGAAGTCGCTCCAGTTCAAGCAGGCCTCTTTGATACACTGCATTTCTTCTACCTCCGGTTACCAGTGGCACCGATGCAGAAATACCCAGCTGCCAATTGAGATCATCAATGGTGGGGAAACCCGTATCAGGCAATGGAGGATTTGAACCAGCCCCTGCCAAATGTAATCTGTAATCAGCACCAGCGGAAAAACCGATAGTGGGCAAGTAATAATTTCTTCGGTATAACTTGATCAACCTTTCCTGTGCTGCAATTTGCGCATCCAATTCCCTCAATTCAGGCAAACTGTCCAGCCCAACCCTGACCATAAAAGATTCAAACTTCCTTAAGTCCTCCGGATTACCCACATATCTTTCCATTCTTGGGTCGTTGGTTATCAATGAAGGATCATTGATATCTGTTTCTGTAGTTGCAAATAATTCATCCAAAGGTCGGTTCAAGATGCGATTCAAATTGATCTCGGCGGCACGTCGGTTAGCTTGAACCGTATTCAAGTCTATATTAGCCAGAGCAATGTTACTTTGCCAGCGATATAAGTCGGATGGTCCAGAGTATCCTA
>JANQPK010000067.1 GCA_028289505.1 Cyclobacteriaceae bacterium | reverse complement strand
TTGCTTCTGAGGTTGATGATAACTGAGTAAGGCGCCTACAGTCAATGGCTTGTCCTCAAAATAGACTCTGGATGCTATCCTAATGGATTCAGAGGTAATATCACCATCTAACCCGATCTGGTAAAGGCCGGCATCTGATGCTAATGAAGCGGCCATATCGTGAACTTTCAGCTGATACTCTTGATTTCGAAAAAGGTCTAAGTAGGTTACCGCTACATCAGTTAGCTCAATCTTCTCCAATTTAAATCCACTACTGCTGTCTTGTTTCGAATTGGCCCGGTTTACAATGGTATAGTTATTATCGCCCAGCTCTGATTGCACCAAGAACAGCTTTCCATTATTCATGTGAATCTCATCAACGATCCAATTTCCTCTCAATAATTGCCAGGCATTAAAGGTGCAATATATATTTTCAGCTGTGGCCAGGGTATCTCCCGGTCCGGGAAGGCTACCATCAATGATGACGTTGCTTAGAACTATAGAAACATTGGGAAATTTTTTCCACCAGGATGCTTTGATCTTCTCAGTTTGTATGGGGGTCTCTATTCTCTTATTTGCTTCAGTGACAAACCTGGAAACCAGTTGATCTTGGTAAAAATACACCAACAATCCACCTGCAATCGCAAACAGCAACCAACCTAAACCCAAAAAAATCAGGGACCTTTTAAAAAAATTTATGGCATTCATGCCTAGTACAAATTTATTAATTAGAAGCCTTGCAATAAAGGCAGGTTGATAAAAATCTTTTCCAACAGACCTTTCTAAGGATAATGATCATCAGCCTGGTTTTAGTGTATGTTTGGGAAATTTATTTTGTTAACCGTGGGGTAACTTATCCTACGGTGTTGACAATCAATATTAATCTTATCTTAACTTAGTAATAACTCTGGTTTAATCTTATTTCATTTATTTGGGATGAACTTAAAGATCAGCGGAATTGTCAAAAGCCAGTAAATACAAGGTTCTGGTTATCGATGATGATCAAGATATCCTAGACCTGTTACAGTACAACTTGGAAAAAGAGGGTTACCAAGTAGAAACTGTTTATGACGCGCGTAAGGCGGTTGGGGTGACAGAATCCTTCCATCCCGACCTCATATTACTCGATATTATGATGCCTCATCATGATGGGATCGATATATGCCGACAAATCAGAGAGCGTGATAATCTTCAGGATATTGCCATATTGTTCCTTACTGCTCGAGTAGAGGAATACACAGAAGTGGCAGCTTTTGGTGCAGGAGGTGATGATTACATAATAAAACCTATCCGGCCCAGAGCACTTCTGATGCGGATCAAGGCCACCCTGGATCGAAAGAGTAAAGGAGAAAAGCCTAGTAGTCGAATTGAGACCGGGTCACTGGTTATTGACAGATTAAGCTACTCGGTACAACTTGATGGGGAACTGCTTAAACTAGCCAGAAAAGAGTTTGAACTTCTTTACTATCTGGCCGATAACCCCAATCAGGTTATAAACAGGGACAAATTATTAGCAAAAATCTGGGGTACCGACGTTCAGGTATTACCCAGAACGGTGGATGTGCATATACGGAAAATCCGTGAGAAGATTGGCATGGATTTCATTAAAACCATCAAAGGGGTAGGATATAAGTTCGATCGAGAAATGCAGTAGTACTGGTATTCAAACGTCGTGTTGCTCCCATTTGTGAAAATTAATCACCTTACCTGAGTTATCCAGGTACATGGTAATGGCACATCGCTCTTTTATTCCTTGTGTGTTCTTGTGAATGAATTTGTGGGAGATAATATATTTGTAGGGTGGATAGTTAACTCTGATTACTTGAGACCAATCTAAAGGCTCATAACTCTCCCGGTTGACCAGTAATTTTCTTAACCATTTCCTGGCCTGAATAATAGATACGTGGTCGGGGTTTTCTTCTATCATATCAAGCTGGGCTACAGTATTTTGCAGTGTATTTGCACAACTGGTTATACAAAATTATCATTCACTTATCTCCTGACGGTTACTGAATCATCAAGTTTCCATTATCATTGTACAAATGGGCCTTTTGGTGTAGCTGTTTGCTGTAAAAATGTTTGCCACCAAAGACCACTTTGTTTAACCATGCGCCGTTGCTCTAAATGCTGGTTATACACTAAACCAAATCTTGGATAATACCCTTCGGCCCATTCAAAATTATCGATGAAGGTCCAATAGAAGTAACCATCTACAGGTACATCTTCCTTCTGTGCCCTGAGTACCTGTGCCAATACTTGTTCCAGATATTCAATCCTGCGTTCATCTTTAACAGACTGAGAGCTAGGCTCATCATTCAAGGCCAGTCCATTTTCAGTAATGATCAAAGATTTAATGTTGTATTGATTGTATTTTTTCAGCATATGATAAATGCTTTCAGGATAGACCTCCCAGCCCATGGCACTTACCGGTACCTCACGTTCTGCTGCTTTAACCAAATCCGCTTTTATATAGGGAACCCAGAAGTTGTACTTGACTATTTCACGGGTATAGTTTTGAATTCCGACAAAATCGAAATCAAAAATCATCCGTTGTTCGTCTGACTGCTGCAGATAGTTCTCCAGCCGGCTAAGCACTGGAAGATCCTTGATTGGATATCCAAGTCCAAGTGCAGGTTCCAAAAACAGGCGGTTCAACAGCGCATCTAACCTGCTAGTCGCCAGCAAGTCTTTCTCTCTTTCAGAAGCAGATTCCAGATACGAACAAGAAAAAGTACTGCCTATTATGGCGGATGACAGTTCGCTTCTAACCATTTGGCCACCAATACCCTGACACAGCGTAGCATGATGAATGGCAGGCAGAAAATTCTTTAAACCCTTTAACCCGGGAGCGTGTACACCCAGAAAGTACCCTGCTCCGGTAAAAACCATAGGCTCATTGAGTATCATCCAATACCGCACTCTATCTCCAAACTTCCGAACGCAAAGCATTACGTATACTTCAAACCAATTCAGTATTTCGCGATTGGTCCAGCCACCACGAGCCTGCAATGCCTGTGGCAGATCCCAATGGTAAAGTGTTATCCAAGGCTCAATATCCAATTCCAGGCAGCTGTCGATGACTCGATTATAGAAATCAATACCTGCTTCATTGGTTTTGATCAGGCCCTCAGGCAAGATACGAGGCCAGCTCAAGGAGAACCTAAAATTTTTGATCCCCAGACTGCTTAGGAGTTGCAGGTCGTCGGCATACTTATAATAGAACTCACATGCACGGTCTCCATTTTGGTTTTGGTAAATTTTACCCTTCGAATGTGTGAATCGATCCCAAATTGAGGGACCTTTTCCATCAGCTTGTGGAGCTCCTTCTATCTGGTAGGCGGCTGTAGAAACTCCCCAACAAAAATCAGGGCCAAAATCCAGAGCTGTTAACTCATTCATATACTAGGAGAAAGCCAATCTGCGGTAATCGCTCAGTTGCATACGTTCAGGGCATTTTCCATTCATGGAGTGATTCAGGTGTTTATTTAAGATAAAGTCTAGGATCGATGGGGTCTGGTGCGGGTAGGTGACCGAAACTCGATCGTTACTGGCCAACCATTTTTCAATATCAGGCAGATATTTCTTCTTAAGTGATTTGATTACCGGTACCCCCAAGCTATTGAGAGCAGCAGCATTACAATGTTGCTCGTATTGAGACTTCATGGGGATCACCATTAGTTTCTTCTTGAGAAAAAGGGCCTCTGCCGGGGTTTCGAAACCTGCACCACAAAGCACACCATTACATTTAACCAGGCTGTTCACAAACCTGGTATCGTCTATGGGGTAAACGCTGATATTGTCCTGATGAATTTCTTCCAGGTTATGTTTGGAGAAAACCTCCCATTTGATGCTAGTTATTTTGCCTAAGATCTTTAAAATCTTTTGGTCCCGATAGGCTGGAAGGTATACCGTAATGTGCCCTAGATCTTCACTATGAGCATGACGGATGGTTTCACGAATAACCGGGGTGAAAACCCCCTCGCCCCAAGTCTTAAAATGGAATCCATATCGATGTGCAGCCGGTGCGTAAAACTGCAATACCCATCTTGAGCCTTGGTGGCGACC
>JANQPK010000009.1 GCA_028289505.1 Cyclobacteriaceae bacterium | reverse complement strand
AAAAAAGCGTATGATCAGGACGGCAATACACGTCGCAATAATTACTACGTCAGTGAATCTGTGGGATTGGCCTGTGGCTTTCTATTAACCGCTATCCATCAAGCTGGATTAGTTGCGCTCACTCACACACCAAGTCCAATGAACTTTCTTACTGAATTACTACAACGGCCAGCCAATGAAAGGCCGTTTCTGTTAATTCCAATAGGGTATCCCGGCGATGATACCTATGTCCCTGATTTAAAAAGGAAAGGGTTGAATGAGATAGCTGTTTTCTTCGAGTAAGCACGACCAACGGGCATTGGGTTGTCTATATTAGTCTCGAGGCAGGTAAATTCCTGCAATCATACAACGCACACTACCCCCTCCGTACTTTTCGATAGTATCTATAGGTGAATAGGCTAGCTGAGAATCATCAGATAGTAATTGGCGCTGGCTTTCGTTTAACGCAGCATATGCGTTTGCGGACATGGCCAATATCGAAGTACCTTGCACGCTCTGAAGTTGGATCATGTTTCCTGCAAAATGATGCATCTGATCCATGGTGATTTCAACTAGTTTGCGGCCATTAGCGGTCAGTGACATTTCCAGATCTTTTCGTTCCTGCAGGTTTTTTACCGCTTCCATGCACACCACCACAAAAGAATCCCCGATGCACATTAATACGTTAGTGTGATATATGTCTATTCCGTTGGTATCTACAGCATTGAATAAGCAGATGGAACAGTCGAGCAAATCGGCAACTTTCTTAGCTAAGTCAACATTCGTCCTAGGCGAACGATTGGCATAAATTATCCCATTGGGATAATCAATTACTAGGCTACCTGTACCCTCTAGGTACTGATTCTGGTGCTCAAAATCCGACAGATCAATTAATTCAGTCACCTGAAAGTGATATTGGTGCTGTAGGGTTTCAATGAATGCCATCCGACGTTCCAAACGTCTGCTTGGCGCCATCATGGGGTAGAGTATTACCCTTCCATCATGATGGAAACTAACCCAGTTATTTGGGAAAACAGCATCAGGCGTTCCTGCTTGGTCAGTTGCGGTAAACTCAATAACTTCAACACCAGCTGTTCTCAGGGTTAAAACCAAATTGTTGAATTCCACCATAGCAACTTCACGGATCTGCTGTTGATTTTCCCCTCCATGATCTTTTTGGAAAGCGTTAGAAGCTGCGGTTTCGGGGTTATAACCAAATTTAGTAGGCCGGACCATCATCACAGCCTTGGGAGCCTGGAGCCCTAGTATCATATCATTTGAGGTTGGCAACCTCAAATTACAGCATTTCGGATCTCATTTTCATCACTTCCCTGAGGTTTTCAGCAAGCTTGATAGATTGATTGAAATTTAAAGTCTGTTGGCCATCTGAGAATGCTTTTCTAGGATCCTGGTGTGCTTCGTATATGATACCATCAGCTCCTGCCAGAACACTTGCCAAAGCAATTGCCGGGACATGGTCCCGGATACCAATTCCATGAGAAGGGTCGGATATCACAGGTAGGTGACTTTTTGCCTTAAGAATGGGAATAGCATTTATATCAAAGGTATTTCGACTGGCTTTTTCGTAGGTTCTGATACCTCGTTCGCAAAGTAGTAGCTTTTCATTACCGCCTGAGAAAACGTACTCCGCAGAGTACAACAGTTCATCAATGGTTCCGGAAATACCTCGTTTTATCATTACCGGCTTATCTACCTTTCCTAGTTCATCCAACAAATTGAAATTCTGGGTGTTGCGGGCCCCTACTTGGAATATATCGACATAGTCGTACATCTCTTCAATCTGAGACACCTGCATCACCTCACTGATTATTTTAATCCCGTTTTCCTTAGCCATCCGGAACCATAGACGCAATCCGTCAATGCCCATTCCTCTAAATGAGTAAGGAGAGCTTCTGGGCTTGTATACGCCCCCTCTCATGATGGTAATGCCAGCTTCTTTCAGGTGCTGAATTGTCTGGTTAATTTGCTCTTCTCCCTCAATAGAACATGGGCCTGCCATCAAGGCCAATTGACCTTGTTTAATCACCACTCCATCTCCCAGGTCGATTTCTGTGGGATCAACCTTCCATTTGGCAGATACCAGTTTGTAGTCGTCAGATACTACATGAATATCAGCCACCCCATCCATAAAGCCTACTGCCCTGATATCAAATTCTCCTTTGCCAATGGCCATTAAATAAGATCCTTTCTGGGTGTTGACGGCTTTAGTGGTAAATCTTTTCTGCGACAAATACCCCATGAGCTTCTCAACTTGCTCGCTTCGAGCATCGCGTTGCAGTTGTATGATCATTTAATTCCCTTTTATTGAATAAACAAAATTCCGGATATCAGCACCTAGATCTTCTGCTTTACTTAACACCTCGATAAACGCACTACCGATAATAGCGCCACTGGCGTAATCACAAGCAAATCTAAAGGTCTCTTTATTGGAGATACCGAATCCTATTAAAAAGGGGTGCTTAAGCTGCATTGCTTGTAGTTTTCTAAAATATTCCTCCTGGGCGCCACTAATACCTGTTTTTGCTCCTGTTATGCTAGCATCTGATACCGCGTAAATAAAGCTACCAGTGTGCTCATCTATCCAACGGATTCGGTCTTCGCTGGTCTGGGGGGTAATTAAAAAGATATTCTTCAGATTAAACTGATCGAATATATCCTGATAATGATTAAGATACTCTTGGATTGGAAGGTCTGGAATAATGAGACCACTGATACCCCGATCAGAGCAGTCCCTGCAAAAGCGCTCCACACCGTATTGCAATATCGGATTGAAGTACCCCATCAAAATTACCGGTATGTCCACTTGGAATTCGCTGGCTTCTAGTTGCCGCATTAGAACTTCCAACGTCATGCCATTCTGTAAGGCCTTCTGATTACTTTCCTGGATAGTGGGACCGTCTGCCACCGGATCAGAATAAGGAATCCCAATTTCGATTAGATCAGCTCCTGCCTGCTCTAATTCCTTTGCAATCTGCATGGTATTCTCCAACTGAGGATATCCCGCTGTAAAGTATACCGACAGCAAGCCATCTCCTTGCTGATCCCAGAGTTGCGTTAACTTTTCTATGCTGGATAAGTGTTCCATGTAGTTTCAGTATGTTCCTTTTTCTATGTAGGTTTCCAAATCTTTATCACCTCGCCCTGAGAGGTTTAGAACCGCCACATCTTCTGGATTAAAATTAATTTGGTCCAGAGCGGCTAGAGCATGAGCCGTTTCTAAAGCAGGGATTATCCCCTCCAACTTGCTCAACTTAATTCCAGCAGACAATGCCTGTTCATCAGTAGCACTCATAAATCGAGCCCTTTCTGACTGGTACAGATGAGCGTGTAATGGCCCAATTCCCGGGTAATCAAGTCCGGCTGAAATTGAATAGGGTTCTACCACCTGTCCATCTGCAGTTTGCATCAGCATGGTCATGCTGCCGTGGAGTACACCTGGCTTACCTAAGGCGGTGGTAGCTGCAGATTTATCACTATGGAGACCGAGCCCCGAAGCTTCTACTGCAATCAATTGCACCTGTTGGTGTTGATTAAAATGATAGAATGCACCAGCAGCATTGCTGCCCCCGCCAACACATGCAATCACATAATCTGGATAATCTCGACCTTCCAGCTCTAGCAATTGACTCTTGATCTCCTCACTGATTACCGACTGAAACCGTGCTACCATATCCGGATAAGGATGTGGTCCTACTACCGAACCAATGATATAGTGTGTGTCAAAAGGGTGATTAATCCAATGTCTCATGGCTTCATTAGTGGCGTCCTTTAGGGTCCGACTTCCACTGGTGGCTGATCTAACCTCAGCTCCTAACAATTTCATACGTTCTACATTGGGACGCTGTCTGGCAATATCAATCTCACCCATATATACAATACACTCCATACCCATCAGCGCACATACAGTGGCAGTGGCCACACCATGCTGACCTGCACCAGTCTCTGCAATTATTTTTTGTTTGCCCAGACGTTGAGCCACCAGGATTTGTCCTATGGTGTTATTTACTTTGTGTGCTCCGGTATGGTTCAAGTCTTCCCGTTTGAGATAGATACGACAACCATATTCCTTTGATAAACGCTTAGCCAAGAAAAGCGGCGTAGGTCTGCCCACATAGTGTTTTAGCAGTTCCCCGAACTGTTGTTGAAAAGAGGGCTCCTCAACAATCTCCAGGTATTTGCTTCTTAACTCCTCTACATTGGGATAGAGCATTTCTGGTATGAATGCCCCCCCATAAGAACCGTAATATCCATTTGAATCGATCGGAAAACTCATAGCTGTTCCAATTTGATTTTAAATTCTTTAAGCTTATTAATGTCTTTAAATCCAGGTCTGGTTTCAAAGCAGCTATTTATGTCAACAGATGCCAAGTTCAGTTTGTTCAATTTGCTAATATTATCCAGACTTTTTATCATAATCCCTCCACTTAGAAATACCGGTATTTCATTATCGTATTGCGCTAATAGGGTCCAATCAAAGGAATGGCCAGTACCCCCAAATTGCTCACTGGGAGTATCAAAGAGTAGGTAATGAACCCATGGCTTATAAGCTCTAATATGCTCTGGATCTGAAACCATATCCGGGCTGACCGCCTTGATAATTTCATACCCTGATGCAAAAAGGTTACTGCAATACTCCGGCGTTTCGTGGCCATGAAGCTGTAAGCTATCAAGCTCGTACTTATACCCTAAAAACTTTACCTGGTTTAAATCAGCATTTACAAAAACACCTACTTTTTTGGTGGTCGATGGAAACTCGGGACCAGGCCCAACCCATTGTTGCCCCACATAACGGGGTGACTTGTTATAGAAAATAAATCCCATGAAATTAGGCTTCAGCTCCAGCACCTGTGCTATATTCTCTGGGTCTCTCATTCCGCATACTTTCCACTTTAAATTCATGCCGGAGAATTTAGATATCTCAACTTACTAATGAACTCAAGACATTTCTTCTCTGGCCGGTTGCTTGCCATAAAATTTTGCCCGATTAGAAAGCCGGAAAATCCATATTTTCGGAGTTCAACAATTGTTTCAGGCTGGCTAATGCCGCTTTCCGATATCTTAACGAATTCATCCGGAATCGCGGAGGCCAGTGATTTACTGGTTTCAATATCCACCATAAAGGTTTTCAAATCTCGGTTATTGACCCCTACCAGATCTACGTGCGGATTTAAGTGCGTTAATTCTTCTTGATTATGTACCTCCAGTAGCACTTCCAGACCTAAACTTTGCGCAAACTTGGCCAGGCTCCTGGTTTCTTCAGGATCCAAAACGGCTGCGATCAACAGAATAGTGTCTGCACCGATGGATTTGGCTTCCTGGATTTGATACTCATCGATGATAAAGTCTTTTCTCAGAATGGGACAAAAATTGAACTTTCGAGCAGTGATTAAATCCTGGTTGCTTCCACCAAAGAAATGCTCATCTGTCAGCACTGATAATCCTGAAGCCCCCGCCTGCATGTAACCGATGGATACCTTCTCTACCGAAGCATGGTCATTAATCACCCCCTTACTGGGCGATTTTCGTTTAAACTCAGCAATGATACCCCAGCGGTCAGACCGCTTTATGTATTTCTTCATGGAAACACAGGGTGTCTCAAAATAAATACTCTTTTGAAGTAACTGTTCCGGAAATAAACTTCTTCTTTCCTTTACTTCCTGACGTTTATATTGAATAATTTCTTCGAGGATGTGCATGCTACTTATCTACTGTCTTATATCTAATAATCGGTTACTTCACCAGCTTCTCCCCTACCAACTTTTTAAAACTCTCTAATGCTTTGCCGCCCAACAAAGAATCTCGTGCCTGATCGATAGCATTAACTAAACTGAGTTGCGGGCGTGCACATTTTAGGGCCATACCAGAATTGGCAATCACCACTTGATTTTGAGCCTCGGTTCCCTCTCCATTAATGACCTTCCAGAATATGGTTGCAGCCTCTTCCACTGTGGTTCCTCCGGCTAGATCGGCTGGTTGTATCACTGACATTCCCAGATCTTCTGGGCTGACCAAAGATTCCTGATCATTACTGATCCATTTGAATGGTCCGGTAAGACTTACCTCATCATATCCGTCCAATGAATGAATAATACTATACCTCTTATCGGTTTGTTGGTAAATGTACCCATATAGCCTGGCCAGTTCTAAACTAAATACCCCCACTAACTGACTATTGGGTTGACTGGGATTTACCATTGGACCCAGCATATTAAAGAAGGTTTTCACACCCAGTTCTTTCCGTATTGGCGCCACATTTTTCATGGCTGGATGGAACAAAGGAGCGTGTAAAAAGCAAATCCCTGCATTTTCCAGATCATGCAACAAACGGTCCTTCTCATTGGTGAACTCATAGCCGAAGTAATTCATTAGATTCGATGACCCACAAACAGATGAAACACCATAATTACCATGTTTCGCCACGTTTTGTCCCGCTCCGGCCACTACAAACGATGATAGTGTTGAAATATTAAAGGAGTCTTTACTATCACCACCAGTACCGCATAGGTCAATCACATCATACTCATCCAATGGTAGTTGGATACACAACTCGAGCATGGCATCCTTAAAACCAGACAACTCTTCCACTGTGACCGATCTCATAGTGAATACGGTTAGGAAAGCGGCGATCTGGCTATTATTGTAAGCACCATTAGCCAAGTTTATCAAAACTTCTTTGGCCAAATCGCGATCTAAGGATTTATAGGCAGTTAATTGGTTTAAGATTTCCTTCATAAGAGCTTAGCTTTCAATCCAATTTTGGATCATTT
>JANQPK010000042.1 GCA_028289505.1 Cyclobacteriaceae bacterium | reverse complement strand
CTCCTGGTAATCCACTTCCACTAGCTCCACAGCATCTTTTGCCTGAGCGGGAGTTTCAGCAATGACAATAGCCACCGCATCTCCCATAAAGCGTACCTTATCCGCTACCAGCAATGGGTGGGGGGGCTCCTTCATGGTATCACCGTTTTTAAAATCCACTTGCCATCCACAAGGCACTCCACCTATTCCTGATTCCGCGATATCAGCCCCGGTGAATACCGCCACTACTCCGGGAGCGCTTACTGCTTCTGAGGTATCCACACCCAGAATTTTTGCATGAGCCAAATGACTGCGCAGAATGCAGCCATAGGTCATCCCAGGAAGGATCATATCATCCACATAGCTGCCTTTACCGGTGAGAAATCGCTTGTCCTCAACCCTTTTTACTGATTTACCAATAACACTAGTCATTGACTACCTCCTTTCCCATTTTTCTGGAAGCATGATAGATAGATTTTACGATATTATGATACCCAGTGCAACGGCAGAAGTTACCTTCCAGTCCGTGTCGGATCTCTGCTTCTGAAGGTTGAGGGTTTTCTTCCAGTAATTGCATTGCGGTCAGGATCATCCCTGGTGTGCAAAAACCACATTGCAGCCCGTGCTCCTGGTTGAATCCTTCCTGCAATGGGTGTATGCCACCATTTTCAGCTACTCCCTCTATGGTGATGATCTCTGCCCCATGGGCTTGTACAGCCAAGAGGTTGCATGATTTTACGGCTTTGCCATCTACAAGTATGGTACAGGCTCCACAGCTGCCGGTATCGCATCCAACATGAGTACCGGTTAGACGCAACTCATCCCGTAGATATTGCACCAACAAAGTTCTAGGCTCTACCTCGCTTTGGTAAGCCCTTCCATTAACGGTGATACTGATTGGGACCATAGTGATTAAGTGGTTTAGTGATCTATTTGATTAATTTTAGTATGGTGTCTGGCTCTCGGTAATCGAAAGCATTATTAATATAGGATTTATACAGCAGGAAAGCAATGTAAAACAGACCACAGCATGGGCCTTTGGCGGGGAGATGGGAAGATTGAAGCTTAGCGCCTATTCTCCAATTATTTTTTGAATCTCTTCCATACTTTCTACCATGAAATCGGGTTCAAAGTCTATCTGTTCCATTATACCATTATTGCGGTTGAGCCAAGCTACTGTCAAACCAAATGATTTGGCTCCTGACACATCCCAAGTGTTGGAAGAAACAAACAAGATTTCATGCGCTTCCAGCGCAAATTTATCAACGGCCATCTGATATATCTCGGGTCGGGGTTTGAATAGCCTGATGTCTTCAGCGCTAAGAATATGCTCAAATAAATCACCCAGGTCATTTCGGCTTAAAGCTGACTGCAACATATCATGGTTAGCATTGGATAATACCCCCATTCGAACTTTTTCAGAAATTGCCTGTAGGATCTTTGGTACTTCAGGATAGGCCTTTAGCCTTAAGTACTCGGCATTCAACTCATTTTTCAGGTCTTCTCTCAACTGAAGATGGCAAACCTTACAACTATATTCCAGGGCGTCCATGGTAATTTGGCTGAAGTTGCAATAACGTTTCATTAAAGTGCGTAACCAGGTGTACTCCAGTTGTTTTTTACGCCAGGTGATGCTCAATTCAACCGACTTTTCTCCAAAATTTTTTGCCAGGATATGATCAAGGGCATTAACGTCAAGCAGGGTGCCGTAGGCATCGAACACAATGGCTTTTATCATAACGGGTAGATTAGCATAATCGAAGGGAAAAGATTCTTGGCAAATGATGGTTTAGCCCCTTCCAGCTATCACCCATGTCTTCTGAAAAATACAAACTTCCCGCGGAGGTTCCGAAGACAATTTCATCCTCGAAAACGTCAAGAGCATGTCGTAGCACAATATCAAAACAGTGGTTTTGAGGAAGTCCGGACCTTTGCTCCGTCCAAGTTGCGCCACCATCTTTAGTATGCAATACAAATAGAGAACGGTCTATGGCTATCCTTTGGGAATCACTGGTAGCAGGTACCACCCATGCTTTTTGCGGATCTCGATGATCTATTCCTATAGTAAATCCATAACGACCTTTATTCTGTGGGTCGGTTACATCCTTCCAGGAGCCGCCGCCGTCAGTAGATCTGAAAATTCCGCAGTGATTCTGTTGCCACATTACCCTGGGATCGGAACGGCAAATCAGTACCAAATGGGGATCATGACCTACTTCCACCCATGGATTAGGCAGATAATCTGCCCGTAATCCATGGTTTCTCACCTCCCAATTAACTCCGTGGTCTCGGGTTTCAAAGACACCGGCACAGCTTACCCCAATGTAATAGTGATTGCGGTCCAAAGGATCTACTACCACTGAATGTATGCCCGCATAATTTCTTCCACCTCCAAACCAATGTTCCTTGCGGCTGGGATGATCCCATAGCGGTCTTACCAATTGAAAATCAGCACCATAATTGGTGCTAATGAACAAACCTCCAGGTTCGGTTCCAATAAAAATGGTTTGTGAATCGACACCAAATTCGATAGTCCATATATAGCGCAAGGTAGCGGTCACTCCGTCGGCAACCTCTGATCCCTCAGGATATTTTGGTGCATCAACTTCAATCCAAGAAGATCCCTGATCGGGTGAATACTGCAGTTTTGGGCCCCAGTGTCGGTGGTCTAAACTTACCCACCAGTTTCCAGTATGTGGATCGCATACCGCGATTGAAACCGGTATCCCTAGAAAATAATCCCGGTGATAGCACCAGCCTTTTTTAGTCTTTTTATAAACTACCAGACCTTTGGCTGTACCCAGTAGTACGTAACGTTCATTCATGCGAGTAATTAAAAATAAGGCTTATGAATATTTAATTTGATCTTTTCATCCTTGAAAGTAGGTTTTTGGCTAAATTTCTTAGTATTCCTGAGTTTACCATGGATGGTACGATCTGATAATGTTAAATGATTGATGTTGCTAAAATAAAAAGCCAATTCCCCATATTTTCTGGAAAGCATGGATTGAATTCATTGATCTATTTGGATAATGCTGCCACAACTCAAAAACCGATGGTGGTATTGGAGCGCCTGCAACAATTTTACAGTTATCAGTATGCTAGTATTCACCGGGGAATTTATCAACTAGCCCATCAGGCTACAGCGTATTATGAAGCTGCCAGGCATAAAACCGCGTCATTTCTGAATGCTGAAAACCATGATGAAGTGGTTTTTTGCAAGAGCACCACCGAAGCTTTGAATATGGTAGCTCAGGGTTTAAAGTCCAGGATAAAAGCCGGTGATGAGATATTGACTACTGCTTTGGAACACCATGCTAACTACCTACCCTGGCAAATACTCTGTAAGCAGACGGGAGCCTCTTTTAGAGTAGCCCCCATAAAACCAGATGGTACCTTGGATTTAAATACCCTGCAAACCATGATCAGTGGGAACACCAAAGTGCTGGCATTAACCCATATTTCCAATACCTTGGGCACCATAAATCCAGTGCAGGAGATTATCTCAATGGCACGACAACGGGGATGCCTGGTGGTTTTGGATGCCGCTCAGAGTATAGCCTTTGATAAAATCGACGTTCAGACTCTTGACTGTGATTTTCTGGCTTTTTCGGGACATAAGATATTTGGCCCTACCGGGATTGGTGTTTTATATGGAAAGCTTGGAGCATTGAATGAATTGCAACCTTATCAATATGGTGGTGCCATGATCGTTGAAGTAACTCAGCAAGAGTCCACCTTCAAACAGGCCCCTCATGGATTAGAGGCCGGCACCCCTCCTATCGCTGAAGCTATCGCCTTGGGCAGTGCTCTGGATTTCGTTACAGAAATAGGTCTGAACAAAATAAAGCATCATGGCCAGTCCCTCTCGGAATATGCAAAGGAAAGATTGAGAACCATTCCCGAGATCAGGTTAGAGGGCCCGCTGCGAGATACCGGCGGTATCATATCTTTTCATTTGGATGGGATACATCCACACGACATTGCTACCATTTTAGGAGACCAGGGAATAGCAGTACGGGCAGGTCATCATTGTTGTCAGCCACTGATGCAAGCTTTAGGAATTATCGGTACCACTCGAGCCTCTTTCTCGATATACAATAATGAGGATGACATCGACCAACTGGTAGAAGCACTTAGAACGGTGAAAAAGATAATGTCATGAGAGACTCGTTAAAAAAGCTTTACCAGCAAGTAATTCTGGAGAGACAGAAAAGCAATGCCGGATTTAAGAAAAGAGATGATGCAGAGATAATCATTAAGGCATACAACCCACTTTGCGGGGATAAGTTCAATATTTATCTGGATTTCGAGGGAGATAAAGTGGTCCAAGCTAGTTATCACGGATACGGTTGTGCGCTGTCCAAGGCTTCCACTTCTCTAATGGTGGAAACCATAATGAATAAGAGCGTATCAGAACTAATATTGGTGATCGAGGATTATTTGAAAAAGTTAAGGCAAGACCATGAGCACAGCGAGGAACTGGTAAAAGCCCTGGCATTGGCTCGGAATTTTCCTGGCAGAGAACAGTGCACCGTGTTGAGCTGGGATGCACTTAAGACATACCTGAAAAATAAAACAGATAAATAACCATGTTTGCTAAAAACCAATTGAACGTATTAATTCTGGTGTTGATACTAATAACGCATTTTGCCTGCACTACAAAAGAGGAAAGTCACTATGAAACTCCAGCAGATACCATACCCTCAGTAGTTGTCAGTGCCGGAACTGAGATCAACCATCAGATATGTGGTACCGGTGAACCAACACTTCTTTTTATCCATGGTTGGTGTATTGATCAAAGCTACTGGTCGTATCAGTCTGATGGGTTTTGCGGCCAATACCAAGTGGTCACCATCGACCTTCCGGGTTATGGTCAATCAGGACGAAACCGAGATAACTGGAGTATAGAGCAATTCGGCGAAGATGTAGATCATTTAATCAACCAACTACAGCTGAAGAATGTGGTTTTAATAGGGCACTCCATGGGTGGAGATATAATACTGGAAACTGCATTGAAAAATGATAAAGTTATTGCATTGGTGGGAGTAGATAACTTTAAAGACGTGGAGATGGAATTCAACCAGCAAATACAGGAAGAAATTAATGGGTTCCTGCAAATCCTAGAGGAAAATTATTCCGAGGTAGCCAGCGCTTATGCTGAAGGGGCATTATTTCACCCCAAAACCGATCCTATGGTGATGCAGAGGGTGGTTGACAACATACAAGGTGCAGACTCCACCATAGCTGTGGCCAGCTTAAAGCAGCTATTCGAATATACTCAGCAAGAGGCTCAGAAACTATCTAAGCTTAAACAAAAACTATTCTTAATTAATAGTAGCTATACCCCTACCGATACCGCTGCCTTAAAGAGAACTGGAGTAGACTACCAGTTATTGCAGATCCATGAAACGGGCCATTATCCCATGATTGAAAAACCGGGAGAGTTCAATCAACTGTTAAAACAGGTGCTGGCGGAAATAGATTTCAGTGCTTAGATTGTAATGCTAATTGCTAAAGATATTGGTTTCTTACCCCAATGATTTGCGCCATAATACTTAAGGCAATTTCTGCTGGTTGTCTGGCATTAATACTGATTCCAACCGGGCCATAGATTCGCTCTATTTGTTCCTCTGGCACTCCAGCTTCTTTAAGCCTGATCGTGCGTTTGGCATGAGTTTTTCTACTACCAAGTGCACCTACGTAAGCCACGTTGGCATCTAGTGCAATTTTTAAAGCTTGATCATCAATTTTAGGATCATGCGTTAATACTACCAAGTAGGTATCGGCATCTAGATTCAGCTTGGGCAGAACCTCGGCAGGCCAATCGGATATTAACTGATCCGGTCTGATATCAAAACGTTCCGCATTTGAAAATATTCCTCTGGGATCAATCACGATAGTCTCGAAATGGTAAAATTTAGCCATTCGAACTAGGTCAAGGGTTATATGTGCGGCTCCAATCACAACTAGTTGGCTCCTTGCCGGAAACACATTTAGAAAGTAACCTTCCGTGATCTGGGTCTTCCGCTGTTGATAAGCTTGCCTGCAGAGGGCTTCTAGTACCTGGTCTGCCATATCACCTGATGGGGAGTAAACCGCCTTGTACTCCTTCTTTTCTTCTAACCCTGAAACTACTACACATCCTACCCCAGATTTAATTTGGTGTATCAGATCAAGGTAATGCTCCTGGCCAGCAACTACCTCCAGCCAGATTTCGATTTGCCCCCCGCAAGAGAGCCCTACCGACCAGGCATCCTC
>JANQPK010000041.1 GCA_028289505.1 Cyclobacteriaceae bacterium | reverse complement strand
CACCTGTTCGCTCGCCAGTCATTTTGAGTTGCCGACTAATCGCCTGATTTATGCAGTCTTCCATCCATATTAAGCGTTGTTGTGATCTTTGATGCTCCAGGTAACCGTTGGCCAGCATTTGGCTTTGGAATGACTCCACGTTTGCCCATACCTGTTCTAATCCCTGTCGATTCATGGCAGAGCAGGTAAAGACTTGAGGTTCCCATTGACTGCTTGCGGGGGTAAGAAAATGAAGGGCATTTTGGTATACCGATTGCGCATGTTTGGCTTTTTGTAGGTTTTCATCATCCGCTTTATTAATGACCAGGGCATCAGCCATTTCGACGATTCCCTTTTTTATTCCTTGTAGTTCATCCCCTGCTCCAGGGATCAACAATAGTAAGAAAAAATCTACCATACTCCGCACCTGTATCTCTGATTGGCCTACACCAACCGTTTCAACTATTACTACGTCGAATCCGGCTGCTTCACAGATCAATATGGACTCCCTGGTGTGATGGGCTACACCACCCAGGCTTGAACCTGCTGCGCTGGGCCTAATAAATGCATCCTCTGATTTGCTCAACTGCTCCATACGGGTTTTATCACCCAGTATACTACCACGACTTCGTTGACTGGACGGGTCTATGGTAAGTATAGCTAACTTATGACCATGGGTAAGCAATTGCAGACCCAGTGCTTCAATAAAGGTACTTTTACCCACTCCTGGGGCTCCGGTGATGCCGAGACGGATTGATTTTCCTGAAGCAGCAAGCAAGTGCGAAAGTACCTCGTGTTTGTAGGGCAAGTCAGCTTCTCTACTGCTCTCAACCAGGCTCAGGGCTCTGCTTAAATGCACCTTATCCCCTTCAAGGATGCATTTAGCAAACTCCTCCGCGGTAATTCGATTTTCTCCGAAATATTGCATTGGTCAGATCAAGTAAGAAAAAAATTTTTAAATAATACCGAGTGGCCAGTAATTTATGACTTATTCAAGCCTGGCAATATGTTCAAAAATCTTCGAAGAATCACGGACAGGCAGTTTTGGGTGGATTGTGTGTTGGCCACAGCATTCATCTTTGCGCTTATCTTTTTTGGAGGTGGGGTTTTTAACGCCTTTGAGGTGCTAAATCCCATCGGGGAAGCCATTAGTGACATGGACGTGACCGATATTGTGTTCTCCAAATTGCGTAGAGACCCGGATGCACACCTCAATGATGATATCGTGATTGTTAATATAGGTAATCTCAACAGAGAGGGAATTGCCAAGCAGATCGAGATCATCAACCAGTATAAGCCAAAAATTATTGGGGTTGATGCCTTCTTTAGGAAATTGGACGATCCTTGGCAAGATAGCCTATTATCAGTCTCCTTGAATCAGGTGGAGAATCTGGTATTGGTGAGTAAATTGAATCATTACAATCCCGATCGAGCTCTGTTTGACACGCTTGAGACTTCCCATCCAGCGTTTTTGGATAATGCTCATTTGGGCTTTGCGAATCTGATAACCCCAGCCAAAGAACAGGATCACTTTAAGGTATGCCGTTCGTTTTCTCCCTTAGAATGGACGGTTGAAGGGAAACAAGAGCTTTTTGCTTTGAAGGTTGCCGAAATCTACGATCCCATGGCAGCTGAACGCTTTAGACAACGTCAAAATGCTGTGGAATTAATCAACTATGGAGGAAATATCGTCAGTGCCAATAGCAAGAACAGTGAATTCACTAACAAATTCATGGTAGTAGATTGGATGGATGTCTTCGAGGAAAACTTTGTACAGGAGGTATTTACCAACAAGATTGTGATAATGGGCTACCTAGGAGAGGATCTTGACGACACCTCATGGGAGGATAAGCTCTATACCCCGCTCAATATGGAATACGCTGGGCGTACGAATCCGGACATGTATGGGGTAGTAGTGCATGCCAATATTCTGTCCATGATACTCAATGGGAATTTCATTACTTCTATGAGCGAACGAGCCGCAATTTTGATTGGTGTAGTGCTCTGTTTACTGAATGTTATTTGTTTTTCCCTGATATACAGATTATTACCCAGGTGGTATGATGGATTAACCAAATCAATTCAATTACTAGAGGCTCTAATACTGCTTTTGATCGTAGTTCTGGTATTCCATTTCTTCAGCTATAAACTCAACTTGACCCTGGGAATCATTGCGGTGTTATTCGCGGGGGACTCGCTGGAAGTATATTATGGTGTACTGAAAAATTTGTTTTCCAAGGAGCAGAGGAGGTTACTTTTTCAGCCCCTGCAGGATTAATCAATGTATAACAGAATTTAACTTATCAAATACAGAATATAATGAAACTAATAATAAGGGCTTTATCATTTGTGATTCTCATCGCAACTCCAATGAGTGGCCAAGACTATGTTTTCAAAGTTCTGGCCAATAAGGGAGGAAATACCGTAAAAATTGCTGACAATCCAACGGACTGGGAGCCAATTAAAACCGGAACCACCCTCAATGGTGATGACGAATTGCGTATTACAGAGAACTCCTACATCGGTCTGGTACACGCCAGTGGTAAAACTGTCGAGTTGAAGAATCAGGGTAATTATTATGTACGCGACTTAGCAGCAAAGCTGGGCAATTCCAGATCCAGTGTGGCTAGTAAGTATGCCAACTTTGTCATCAATAAAATGACTACCGATGAGGATGAAGATATCAACAGAAATCATCGTAAATACCTGACCGTAACCGGAGCAGTAGAACGCAGCGTTCTGGATGCACCTATCAGCTTGCGAATGCCGAGTTCTGTAGAGGTGTTGAATGAGAAGGCGCTTATTCGATGGGATAAAGTTGAGGAGGCTGATCAGTATGTATTTACAGTTAAGAATATGTACGATGACACCATACTTACTAAAGAAGTAGATCAGCCTTTTATTTGGTTAGAGCTTTCTAAAGCCCCAGTGAATACTGAAGAACTGATCATTGTTAGCGTAAAAGCAAAGAATAACCATAAAATATATTCTGGTAACTATGGAATTAAGCGATTGACCGGAGTAGATGCTGATCCGATACTTAAGGAATTGGAGCAATTATCAACTTCTCTTAAAGAAGAATCATCCTTAAACAAGTTGATCCTTGCGACTTTCTACGAAGAGAACAACCTGCTTATCGATGCCATGATGAATTATGAAAGAGCCGTACAGTTGTCACCAGATGTAGAGCAGTTCAGCATTGCTTACCAACTGTTCACCAAACGCAATGGATTAGAGTAGTAATGTATCATGATATTTAGTCAACCGAAATAAATTCTGTTCCCAAAACATCAGGGACACGTCTTAGGCGTGACCCTTTTGTGTTTTAGTATAAATGAAATGGCAGTTTTGATAAAAACATAAAATGAATTAAATTACTTATTGCCTAAGTGTCAGACAGGTGTGTGAAGCTTAAAAACCATGAAAAACACTCAAATAAAAAACCGAGTGTGTCTGACATTAATAGGAATGCTAATTTCTACGTCCCTATCTCAGGCACAGATCCATATCGACACTTCTTATACTGCAGATGCCTTAGTTAGGCAAATCCTGATAGGTAATGGAGTGCTAGTTGGCCCTGTATCATATAAAGGTCCCAAACATGCACTAGCACATTTTAATGACCCAGGATTTAATGTTCACCTGGAAGAGGGAATTGTCCTAACCACAGGGAATGCTTTCTATGTGAAAGGACCCAACCGGGTACCGGACAGGGGATGGGCAAGCGGCACAGCCGGTGATCCTGACCTGGATCGAATAAGTGCCGGACAAACCCATGATGCAGCCATACTGGAATTCGATTTTGTAACCACTTCGGAATACCTTTCTTTCAACTTTGCCTTTGGGTCTGAGGAGTATCTGGAATATGTGGATTCCAAGTATAATGATGTATTCGGTTTTTTCATTGATGGGCCTGGATTGGATCATGTAAACCTAGCCGTCTTACCCAAAACTGGTGAGCCTATTACCGTAAACAACATTAATCATAAAAAGAATCGTAAGTTTTACCATGATAATGGATTCCAGAATACCAGTCATCCTTTTTTATGGGATAATCGGAAAAAGAAGCCGGTCCGCAACAAGCGATACGGAAAAACCGTCAAGGAGTCTCCATACCAGGTACAGTTTGATGGCTTTACACAGGTGCTGGAGGCTCGATGTATGGTAGTGCCAAATGAAGTATACCATATTAAACTAGCAATTGCTGACGTATCGGACTATATACTAGATTCTGGAGTATTCTTGGAAGCCGGATCATTCCGCAGTTTTGGTGATCAGGTGGTAGTACTTGAAGATCATTTCAGCCCCACTATCAACCAGCAGTTACCTGCTCGACCAGATTTATTGGTGCGCCAGCTATCGCCAAAGTCTCAGGTGATAGGCTCAAACCCATTGCCAAAGTTTCCGACCAGGTTGGCTCCAGTATCACGAAAGTCATTTAACATCCACTTTGATTTTAATTCATTTGACATTGCACCTGTTTATAGCCATCAGCTAAAGGCCTTGCTGGGTATTTTTCAGCAAAACCCACAAGCAACGGTTAAGATTATGGGCCACACCGATAATGTGGGAACTAAGGCCTATAATCGTAAACTATCAGCGAAAAGGTCAATGGCGGTGGCGAACTACCTTATCGACCAGGGTGTGGAAAGCTCAAGAATTAAAACCATGTATTTCGGAGAATCACAACCTATCCATGCTAACAGTACCACTTTTGGCAGAACACTTAATCGTAGAGTAGAGTTTGTAGTGGAATTTGAGCCAGAGTTGAATGCTAATTATGGATCATCGGATTTGGTTGAAAACAATTAGCTATTACTAGCGGTTGGTCGTTAGTTGCAGAAGCTTCTGCAATATTTCTATCGCGGCGTTGGTAATCACGGTACCAGGTCCGAAAACCGCCAGCACTCCTTGTGCGGTTAGGAACTGTTGATCCTGCTCAGGAATAACACCACCCACCACTGTTAGTATATCTGGTCTGCCAAGTTTAGCCAGAGATTCGATCAACTCCGGAACTAGGGTTTTATGACTACCAGCAAGACTACTAATACCCACTAGGTGTACATCATTTTCCATAGCCTGCTTTGCCACTTCTTCTGGTGTCAGAAATAAGGGCCCAATATCCACATCGAACCCTATATCCGCAAAACTAGTGGCAATAACTTTGGCTCCTCGGTCATGTCCATCTTGTCCCATTTTAGCAATTAGGATTCTCGGTCGTCTTCCGGTTTTCTGCTCGAATTCATTGGCTAACTCACGAGCTCTGGTAAATTCAGATTTTTTCATAACTTCCTTTGCGTAGATTCCTGAAATGGACTGCACTGTTGCCTGGTGACGACCTGCTACTTCTTCTAGTGCACTGGTAATTTCACCTAGCGTGGCATTTGCCCTAGCGGCTGAAATTGCACATTCCAATAAGTTTCCTGTTCCACTTTTTGCACTTAACTTCAGGGAATCAAGGGATTGGTTCAGTTGTTTCTGGTTTCGTGAGCTCTTGATCTTCTGAATACGATCGATCTGAGATTGCCGCACCTTTTGGTTATCAATTTCCAGCAGTTCTAAAAATTGTTTTTCCTGGGTTGTAAAACGGTTTACGCCCACAATGATATCTTTGCCGCTCTCAATTCTGCCCTGTTTTCTTGCCGCTGCTGCTTCGATTCTTGCCTTGGGAAGACCCGCTAATATCGCCTTGGTCATGCCACCAGTTTCTTCGATTTCCTGTATGTGCTTACTGGCTTTATCGAACAGCTCCTTGGTGAGATGCTCTACATACCAGGAACCACCCCAGGGGTCAATTGATTTGATCACATCAGTCTCGTTCTGGATGAAAAACTGAGTGTCCCTGGCAATTTTGGCGGAAAAATCAGTGGGTAAAGCGATCGCCTCATCAAGTGCGTTGGTGTGCAGGGATTGAGTACCACCGAATACAGCTGCCATCGCTTCCACGCAGGTACGAATCACATTGTTAAACGGATCTTGCTCGGTTAGGCTCCAACCAGAGGTTTGACTATGGGCTCGCAACGCCATTGATTTTGGATTGGTGGGCTTGAAAGATTTGACCAGCTTGGCCCATAACATCCTTCCTGCCCTCAGTTTGGCTATCTCCGTAAAATGATCCATTCCTATCGCCCAAAAAAAAGATATTCTGGGTGCCAGACGATCTACGCTGAGACCCGCCTTAATACCGGTCCTGAGATATTCCAGTGCATTGGCCACAGTGTAAGCCAATTCCAAATCTGCCGGTGCTCCAGCCTCATGAAGGTGATATCCACTAACGCTGATAGAATTAAACCTGGGCATATTGGTGGCACAATAAGAAAAAACATCAGCTATAATCCGCATGGAGAAATCAGGGGGGTAGATGTAGGTATTGCGGACCATAAACTCCTTGAGGATGTCGTTTTGAATGGTTCCCCGCAGTTGGTCCGGCTTAACACCTTGTTTTTCAGCGGCAACAATAAAAAAAGCTAGCACTGGTAGCACTGCCCCATTCATGGTCATGCTAACCGACATTTGATCTAGTGGAATCCCATTAAACAGGGTTTCCATATCCTGTACCACATCAATAGCGACTCCTGCCTTACCAACATCCCCTTTAACCCTGGGGTGGTCAGAATCATACCCTCGGTGGGTGGGGAGATCAAAAGCAACTGATAAAGCCTTCTGACCGGAAGCCAAGTTTCGTCTAAAAAAGGCGTTGGATTCTTCGGCAGTCGAGAAGCCGGCATATTGCCTAATGGTCCAAGGTCTGGAGATATACATGCTGGCATATGGTCCCCTTAGGTATGGAGGTATCCCAGCGGCAAAACGAAGCTGATTAGGTGCTTCAAATTTAGTGGCAGAATTATGGTTTTCCCGATGCTTTTCCTTGAATAAATTGTCGATTGGAGCTTTGGTTAATATTTCTTTTTTAGTACTCAATTGTTTCCATACTGAGCGTATCATCTTAGAAGTAAGGTCTTCCATGTAGTAGGATCCTGCCACTGGATCCGACACCCGGTTAAAAAATGCCTCTTCCCTCAAAATGTTACTTACATTTCTGGCAATCCGTTGAGCAGCGTGCAGGCTACCACCGGTCTTACCCACCGCTTTTACGGTCAATAGATCACATCCACCCAATATACCCGACATTGCTCGGGTGGTTTGGCCAATAAGTCCATGATACTTTTTTTCTGATTGGCTGTTTTCCGCACAAAGTCCATAGACTGCAACTGGTTTTAACAACTGCTGATTGTAGTGCCAGTTAGAAATTTGATGGAAAAGGATCTTCAAACAGCGAAGTCTGCAAATTTCCCATATAAACCGATTACTGATGGAAAGATTGAACTGTATATTGCTTAGAATGGTCTGGATAGGCACTCCAGCATCTTTGAGTTGGTCAATAATGGTTATGGCTTGTAGTAGTAAGCTGGTAACTTCCCCCAACTCACCCTTACCCCCAGTCGGGTCTTTCATGGTCAAGATCCTAAACCTGCCATTTGTGCTTAAAAAGGGTATGAGTTCTGCGAGCTTCTCATTTACCAGTTCATTCAAATCCGTCAGCGCGGCAAAACCGTTCATTTCCGCTAGACGATCGGAGTAAGCCTCAAACAACTTCTGTGTTGCCTCAAGCGAACCCTGAAATCCGATCGAACAATGAGGCAAAGAGATCTCATCCAAAAGACCTTGAAAGTGATCCAAGCCATGAAGATCAAAAATCACACCATCTGCACCCCCGGATAAAGCCTCAAGTGCTTGCTGATTGGACTGTATTGGGGACTCTGATTTTATTAGCTCCAAATTGTACCATTCTCGGGTACCCGGCCACTTTTCATCGGTTTGAGAGGGCGGAAGGGTTTGGACCAAGCTAACTATCTTCGTATTACTGGTAAAATCTACGTAAGGTGATTGGATGATTTCATCCGAAAGCTCGATTTCTGTTATTTCCTGAAGGTGTTGAAGTTTCAGATCCTGAAGAACTTGCTTCTCCCATTGGACGATATCAGCAAACTCAAAATCATTTAGATCCAGCATTTAAATGCAGTCTTCAATTTTACTTAAAGTTAAATTTTTTTATCATTCAAAGTAATTTCCAATCTGTGTTATATCTTTCATGCTGTAATGGATATTCTGCTAAATAAGATACCCGGACGGGTTGAGGTATGGCTTCTAGGCCTTCTTTTGTTGGTCCAGTGCACAATTACCAAAAATCAACTTCAGCTATCTGATTATCAATTGCTCTCGGTTGATCAGACTTACTATGAGGATAGTACCATAGCGGCCACTATTCAGCCTTACCGACAGAAGCTCCAGGATGAGATGGATGTGGTAATCGGCCATTCAGATAAAAGGTTGGTGGAAGCTAAGGTGGAATCATTGCTGGGAAACTTTGTTTCTGATGCTATTCTGATTCAAAGCGGATTGCACTATCCAGAAAAAATACACTTCAGTGTTATCAACAACGGCGGCTTAAGAGCTCCCCTACCAAAAGGGCCTGTCAACATAGGTAATGTGTATGAATTGATGCCTTTTGAGAATCTTTTGTACATACTTGAACTAAATGGTGCCCAGACCAAATCTATGTTTGATAATATGGCAAGTGGCAAGAATGTGGCGGTATCGAATAGTGTAGTGATCATTGAAGAGAACCGACCTGTGAAGATTTTTATTGATGGTGCTCCATTTGATCAGAATAAGCATTATGTATTGGCAGTTTCAGATTACCTCGCTCAGGGTGGAGGGGGTATGGATTTTCTTAAAGAGGCAAAACTGCTGGCTACCCTTGATGTGAAAATTAGAGACCTGATCATCGATCATATAAAACAGTTAGAGGCTAATGGCGAAACAGTTAATGCAGAAATCGAAGGCAGAGTGAAGTTGTTACCCTGATATGAAGAGACGAAGTTTTATCAAGCGAAGTTTGGCAGGGTCGTTGGGTGTGACCATGACCGGTATTAGTACCGCAGCCGCCAACCAAGCCTTGGGACTGACCATATTACATACTAACGATATGCACTCCA
>JANQPK010000039.1 GCA_028289505.1 Cyclobacteriaceae bacterium | reverse complement strand
TGTTGCTGCTGATATATGGTCTTCCGCCAGTTTTAGTTCTTCGTGGATTTGCTCCTCAGAATAAAGATGGAGCCATGGATCGTGGTGAAAAGTATGATTAGCTACGTCATGACCCCGATTAGCGATTTCCCTTAGGACATCCTTATTGTGACCAAACGCTGCATCTTGCGCCACAATAAAGAAGGTAATGCGCATCTCCATTTCATCTAGAAAATCTAATATCCGAGGAATAGCATAATCTAAGTAAGAAGGATATTCTTCCCATTGATCACTACCATGGGTCTTGAGATACGTCCACTGATCATCCAGATCCAATGAAATACTGGCAATACGTTTGCTCATTTTCACAGTTAATTTACCCTATTGAAGATTGGTTGCTGATTTTTCAAAATCTCCGGACTACTCTGGAGGAAATTCTCCACATGTTTTGCTACTGAGTTATTATTGAGAGTATCATTGACAAATTGAGATGTATTCAACATGTAAAAATTGGGATGTAAAGTATTAACAGCAGGAATACTCTGTGAATAATTTAACAATTGAATAGGTTGTACTCTTTTTGCCCTGTGAATATGTGTAGAGATAATATCACCACTATCAAAACCTGGATAAAGTTTGTAAAAGCCTTCCATAAAATCAGAGAGTATCTGTTCATCTTCCCTGTTGATCAATGGGCTTGAAGATTTCACATATTTTGGGAAATAGGTCAGGTACTTCCCATCAGTATATTTTGTATTAACCAAACTGCTCATACCAATTACCCCAGTGAATGGGATCGTATCATCAGCAATGTTCAAAACGTAATATGGAGAAACCTCCCGCTTGGTTACCATAACCAAGCACACCACCCCCAGGTATTCAATTTTATGCAAATTGTCCACCTGAAGAAGATCAGGACTTACAAGTCTGTCAGCTAGAGAAGTGGGAGCAGTGAAAACAACTTTGTCGAACTCCGAAACACCTTCTTCCGTTTCAATAACTATTTTTCCGGAATCGATGGGGCGTATATTCTTTACAGAGGTATTCAAATGCACCTTGCCATTATTGCTTTCAACGATTTTCTCAAGCTGATCGAATACAACCTTATAACTTCCATTGATGTAGCCCATTTGTTCAGTGCTGGCATTTTCTCTAGCCTCAAATAACCGCTTGATATAGGTCCAGATGAAAACAGCAGATACCTTATCATGGAATTCGCCCAGTTTAGCCAGTAAAAGAGGTTTCCAGAATTTATGGTAGTTTTTAGATCCTCCAAGCTTAATAAGACAATCTTTAGTGGTGATTTTTTCCAACTTCCGCCAATCTTTTACCATAGAACCATAATATATAGTGAATGCCAATCTCAGCTTACTTGCCATACTAAGAGGTGGAAACAGCAGAAATTCTTTCGAATTACTGACTGAATGAAATTGACCGTCCACGTAATATCCTGTCCTTGTTTTTTCCCAGCATAATTTTTCCTGCAGGCCACATTCTTTCAAGAAAGTGAGCAGGTAGGAGTCATTAGGAAGAATGACATGGTAAAACCGATCCCAAAAGAATTGGTCATAATCTTCCCATGTGGCCAACCCACCGAGTTGGTGCTCCCTTTCGAATACGGAAACCCGAATATTTTTACGGGATAGTTTGGAGGCTAAACACATTCCAAGGAAGCCTCCACCTACAATTCCTACTTTCATTTACTGAAGTGCTTCTTTTGTTTGAGATTTTTGCCATTCAAAGGTTCTTTTCATTCCTTCTTCAAGCCCGACTTTTGCGGTAAATCCTAGTATGTTGCTGGCCTTGGTGGTATCGGGGACCCGACGCATCACATCCTGATATTTTCTTCCTTTCGATATGCGGTCGTAGGGGATCAGCTTAATATTCGCCTCGTTAGATTGACCAGATATTCTTTTTAGGAGTTGGGCCAACTCCAGAATAGTAATCTCCTGGTTGGCACCAATGTTGAAGATTTCTCCATTGGCCTCAGGCCTAATGATAGACTGATAAATTCCTTCTACTGTATCATCAACAAAAGTGAAAGTTCTGGTTTGCGAGCCATCACCGTGGATAGGAATTTCCTGGTCACGTAGTATACAGTCTATAAAAACTGATTGAGGCCCCCCCCACCAGGTTAGGTGTTGATGGGGTCCATAAGATCCGAAGAATCTCAACAGTACTACCGGAAACCCATAATCTTCCATGTAAGCCAGTGCAAGATGCTCATCAAATAACTTTGAAACTGCATAGGCCCATCTTGGCACCTGGCTGTTTCCTATCAAACAATTACCATCTTCCTTGAAAGGGATATCCGGACTCATACCATAAACATCTGAAGTAGAAGCCAACACACACTTACACTGGTTCTCTTTTGCGTAATCTAATATATTCTCAGTACCCTTTGCATTTATGGTCAAAGTGTCAACCGCATTTCCGTATCTGGGTATTTTAAAAGCAGCAAGATGAGTAATAACATCGAAACTGTGATTAAGATTTTCCAAAGTGCCAGGGTCTACGATGTCGGCTTCGATGAAGTTGAAATTAGGATGATCCAGATAGGTTTGAATGTTTTCTATTCTACCCATGGACAAATTGTCGATACCTATCACTTGGTGACCGTTGTCTATTAGCTTTTTTAGAAGGTTAGATCCTAAAAACCCAGCCACTCCGGTTACTAATACTTTATTTGTGTTATGTGAGGACATGTATATTCGAAATATTTTTAGGCAAAGTAAATCAACTTATTCGAAATATACAAAAATATATAAGATAAATATAATTTTAATCACGCAGGGTTTTCCAACTTATTTCAAGATGTGATAAGAAGTTTTCACGGAAAGAAAATCAATTGTTGCACATTTCCAGTAGAAGGGTAGAATGAGGAGCTAGAGAATGGTTAAATAATGACAAGTTAACAATTTGATAAACAGCTAATAAAATGATTGATTAATATTATCTCAATAGTGGATCGCTATTGTAGTTATCCCAGACTAAGAAAAATTAAAAATAATATAAAATAAATACCATAAAATCTTGAAATTATTTCGTTTTCCCCCTAAATTTAACTTCAATTGAAGAACCTAAATTAAACTTAGTTGATCCTCCGCGAGTATGGGGTCAGTTAAAGCAAAACTTCAAGAACAAAAATAACGACAAACTTGGATCGGTAAACCAATGAATATCAAATTAGCAATCAATGCTATTGCTTCCATGCTGTTTGCCAGTCTAGGTTTGTTTGCTCAACCTCCTGGTTTCATCGACTCCAGAGTTAGCAATGATTTCGATCTACCAGTAGGACTAACCTTTGACGACAACGACAGGATGTACGTTTGGGAAAAGGGAGGCGTAGTTCATATTGTTGAGAATGGGGTCAAGTTACCCACACCCCTACTGGATATTTCTGAGGAAGTTAGAAACTACAAGGATTATGGCTTCCTCGGATTCGCTCTTGACCCAAGTTTTAGTAGCAATGGTTATTTCTACTGCCTCTACGTTGTTGATAGGCATCATCTGCTCAATTTCGGAACCCCATCATATGATCCAGGGGCGGACGATATATTTGGTCCTACTATTGGGCGCTTGACAAGGTACACCGCAGATGCTTCCAATAATTTTAATAGTGTTGTTCCTGGAAGTCGGTGGGTGATGATTGGAGCAACCGCTGATACAGGCTTCCCACTTTTAAACACCACTCATGGTGTTGGGTCTATAGTTTTTGGGCAAGATGGAACCATGTTGGTTTCATGCGGGGATGGTGCAAGTCCGGGTGGTGAGGATACCGGTGGAGATGCTTTTGGTAGTTATGGGGTACAGGCTTTAGTAGACGGCATCATTTCCACCAAGGAAGATGTAGGTGCATACAGATCACAATTGCTAGATTGCCTTGCCGGCAAGATACTCCGAATCGATAAGACAACCGGTTTGGGAATTTCGAGTAATCCCTTCTATGATCCTTTGGACCCAGGATCCGCTAAGTCAAAAGTGTGGGCACTTGGTTTCCGGCAACCTTATCGAATGACACTACGACCGGAGTCAGGAAGTCATAATCCCAATGATGCCAACCCTGGAGTGCTTTACGTTGGAGACGTGGGTTGGGGCTTATGGGAAGAGTTAAATGTGGTTACGGAGCCAGGAATGAATTTTGGTTGGCCGGTTTATGAAGGGATGGAAAGAGATGCAAGATATTTAGCTTTGCCAATTGAAAATCAAGATGCTCCGAATCCATTGTACGATGGAAGTACTTGTACCAATCAATACTTTACATTCCATGATTTAATCATTCAAGAAACCTTAGATCCCAATCCTTCATTTCCTAATCCTTGCGATGTGGCTCAGGAGATACCAGCCTCAATACAAACATTTATGCACAGAAGGCCATCTTTAGATTGGAAACACGACCTTACTGGACCATCAAGAACAGGGATATTTAACGGGAATGATGCGGCTATAATAAACATTGGAGCACCTGGTTCCCCGGTTTCAGGTCCTCAATTTGGGGGTAATGCTTCGATTGGAGGAATCTGGTATACAGGGACTTCATTTCCCGCTGAATACCATAATACCTATTTTCATATCGATTATAGTGATAATGGTCAATGGATAAAGAACTTTAGGTTTGATGCTAACAATAGCCCTACCGAGGTTGCGGATTTCATGGATAAGCAGGGAGTCGTATGCATGACCATGGGTCCTGATGAATCCTTGTACTATATACGGGTATTCGGCAATGAGGTACGCAGGATTGCCTATAACCCTGGAGGAAATCAAGATCCGACAGCAGTAATTTTGGTTGATCAAAACTTTGGTCCAGGACCATTGAATGTTCAATTTACCGGAGACCAATCGTTCGATCCAGAAAGCGGATCCTTAACCTATCAATGGGATTTTGGGGATGGTTCACCGGTGGTTACTGATGCAAATCCTAGTCATACTTTTTCAGGAAATGGAGGTCAACCCACTGCATACGCAGTTAGCTTGACAGTCTTTGATGATGAAATGGCATCACATATTGCCAGCACTATTATTTCAGTAGATAATACTCCACCAGCTGTGGATATAACTAGTATCAGTGATGGAGATACTTATCCGCTTGATCAAGGCAATATTCTTTACAACTTGACCGCGAATGTAACTGATGCGGAACATAATACCGGTGATCTGACCTACTGTTGGCAAACAATTTTATTTCACAATGATCATTTTCACGAAGATCCATGTGATAATAATACCTCAAGCACAACTTTAATCAACCCACTTGGATGTGGAGGTGAAACTTATTTCTACCAAATTAAGCTTAAGGTTACCGATATTGCTGGTCTATCTACCACAGACAGTTTATTCATTTACCCGGAATGTGGGCCTCAAAATCAGACAATAGATTTTGATGAGATCTCAGATAAATTAAATACAGATTTTCCATTTCAAATTTCAGCAAATGCCTCCTCTTTTCTACCCGTCAGTTTCAATGTAATTTCAGGTCCAGCCACTATTAATGGGAATTTGGTAACGCTCAGTGGTTCCCCTGGAACCGTAACTATCCGAGCTAGTCAACCAGGAGATTCTAATTTTAATCCTGCGCCGAACGTGGATCAAAGCTTTGATGTTTTTGAGCCTGTTATTCTACCAACACCCCTAGCTCATTGGCCATTTGAAGGAGATGGAGTTGATATAATTGGAAGCAACAATGGTACGCCTGCCAATGGTGCAAGCTTCTCGACTACAAGCCGTTTGGGCAGCCAGTCATTGAACTTGGATGGTGTTGATGATTATTTCGATTTGGTGGGTTTTGGCACCGGATTTATGCACGATGCTTTCAATGAGCGCACAGTGACCATGTGGGTCAAAGCCAATACTACCAATGGTACCTTGAACTTGTACGACGAAGGAGGGACTGGTAAAGGGTTCGCTATGAGAATTGAGAACGGCTTTCTTCAGGGAGCAGTTAGAAACATAGGCAATCAGGTAACAATAAGTACTGATTATCCATCTGATGGGGAATGGCATCATGTTGGCTTCGTGTTTGATAATGGGGAGTTGGAGTTATATCTAGATGGAGTGTTAGGCAGTAGTCAGTCTGCAGGTTACAGCAGTATAGGTGATCATAATAATCCCGGTGCCATAGGATCCAGCCGTGATGTAGATGCTTTTGGATCAGGAGATGGCAGTTACTTCGATGGCTTACTGGATGATGCCAGATTGTATGATGTAGCATTGGATGGTGCCCAGATGTTAACTTTAGCCACAGAGAGTAATAATCAAGGTGCTGCTACGGTAATCATAACCAGTCCCCTGGAGGGAGGAAGTGAGCCGTC
>JANQPK010000026.1 GCA_028289505.1 Cyclobacteriaceae bacterium | reverse complement strand
ATGGGTGCGGCCAGTGCCTCTGGCACCATTTTGTATTTCCTACATGCAGATACCTTTCCACCACCTGGATTCGCAAACAGCATAGTTGAAGCCATTGCCAATGGAAACTGTTGTGGTTGCTTCAGGCTCCGGTTTAATTGGAGCCACTGGTTTCTGAACTTAAACAGCTGGTTTACCCGCTTCAATCTTAAAGTGTTTCGATATGGAGATCAAAGCTTGTTTGTAGAACGTCGAGTATTTTCTAAAGTTAATGGCTTCAAAGAAGGGATGAGGCTCTTTGAGGATCAAGATATTGCCACTAGACTTAAAAGAATTTGCTCCTTTACAGTTCTGCCAAAGCACGTGATAACGTCAGCCCGCAAATACCGCATCAACGGTCCCTATCGTTTGCAACTGGTTTATTTCCTACTCTTCCTGCTTTTTATAATGGGTTTTTCCCAGAAGTTTCTGGAACAAACCTATCGCAATTTGATTCCGCATCCCATGATGTGATTTCAGGTTTGATTTACTATCTTTTGACTTTAGCCATTAACAAGTTCAATATTGAATAAGCCTGCGGATCAGACCTTGAAAAAAACCCTGGGGCCACTAATGCTGTGGGGTCTGGGAGTGGGATATGTAATCTCCGGAATGTACTTTGGCTGGAACCTAGGTCTGGAGCAAGGGGGTACTTTGGGATTGGCTATTTCCACAGTATTCATTATTGCCATGTATGTAACCTTTACTTTTGGATATACGGAACTGGCTTGTGCCATACCCAAGGCAGGAGGGGCTTTTGATTATGCTCACCAGGCGTTGGGTAAACGTTGGGGTTTCCTGGCTGGAATGGCACAGAATATTGAGTTCATATTTGCACCGCCTGCGATCGCATTCGCAATGGGTGCTTACTTTCAACTGTTTGTGCCATCGGTTCCAGTGCTTGCAGTGGCCATTTTGTCTTATGTTATGTTTACTGCACTCAATATTTCAGGCGTTAAGGCAGCAGCTACTTTTGAGTTGGTGATTACGGTACTGGCGGTAGCGGAACTATTGGTTTTTGCCGGAGTGACACTACCCCATTTTGAATACCAGAATTTGACTATTAATGCGTTTCCCAAAGGAATTGAAGGCGCTTTTGCTGCTATTCCGTTTGCCATTTGGTTTTTCCTGGCTATTGAGGGAGTAGCCAATGTCGCTGAGGAAACCATCAATCCACAACGCAATGTGTTAATTGGATTTGGTTCGGCCATTTTGACCTTAGTGGTCTTGTGTATACTTACTTTCATTTCTTCAGTGGGTGTGGGAGGATGGGAAGCAGTAGTGTATCCGGAGCCAGGAGCACCAGCCTCTGATAGCCCATTGCCTTTGGCCTTGAGACAGGTAGTAGGGGAGAGCCATTTTCTATTTCATCTATTGATCACAATTGGACTAATCGGATTGCTGGCATCATTCCATGGTATCATACTTGCGGCAGGGAGAGCAACTTTCGAGTTTGGCCGGGTGGGGTTTGCGCCCAAAGCCTTGGGAAAGGTCCACCCTAGATTTCGGACCCCCACCAATGCTTTGATTTTTAATATGGTAATTGGGGTAATTGCCCTGTTCACCAGCAAAACCGGTGAAATTATTACCATTGCCTGTTTTGGAGCGCTTACCCTGTACATTGTTTCCATGATCTCATTGTTTGCCTTGCGCAAAAAATCACCTGACCTACATCGGCCATTCAAAGTTCCTTTTTATCCCTGGTTCCCAATCATTGCCCTAATGATCGCTATAATTGCCCTGATTGCTATGACCGTTTACAATCCATGGCTGGCCTTGATCTATGCCGGAATGCTGGCAGTAGCTTATATCTATTTTTATTTTTATGTAGAAAGAGCATAGAGCATGGAGTATAGTCTACACTCAATTGTTCCCCCATTCCCCCATTCCCCCATTCCCTCATTCCCCCATTCATTTATTCCCCCATTCCCTTATTTCCAACCCGCTTTTTCGATAAATTTAGCACCAAGAACTATTTGAAACACTGATGAAGAATCTTCCTGAACGGTCAGTTGATCAGATCATTGATGCGATCAAGGATAACCCAGCGCTCAAGGTGAAACTGGCCATCACAGATGTTGATGGCATTTTACGCGGTAAGGTGGTTAGCAAGGAAAAGTTTTTAGCGAGTGTTGAGAAGGGGCTAGGATTTTGTGACGTGGTATTCGGTTGGGATTCTTCGGATGTAGCCTATGACAATAGTAAGTACACAGGCTGGCATACGGGATATCCCGATGCTCGAGTAAAGCTTGACCTAGCTACTTTCAGGACCATACCCTGGGACCATGAGATGCCCTTGGTACTGGGTGATTTTTGTGATCAGGAAGACAATACTTTGGCGATTTGCCCACGGAACCTGCTCAATAACATTCGTGAAGCTTGTATAGTGTATGGTATCATACCGGTATTTTCTCAAGAGTTTGAGTGGTTCAACTTTCAGGAAACACCTGATGAATTGCACCAAAAGCAGTTTACCGATATTAAACCACTTACTCCAGGAATGTTTGGCTATAGCGTGTTACGAAGCTCCCTGAAAAGTGAATTCTTCAATGAGTTATTTGATTTATTGCATCGGTTTAACGTCCCACTCGAAGGTCTCCACACGGAAACTGGACCAGGTGTTTATGAAGCCGCCATCGCTCATTCGGATGTGTTGGAGGCTGCTGATCGCGCTTCCCTATTTAAATCCGGTGTAAAGGAAATTGCCTACCGACACGGTATTATGGCTAGCTTTATGGCAAAATGGAACCAAGAATACCCCGGATGTAGTGGACATATACATCAGAGCCTGTGGGATTTGGATCTAAAACAAAATTTGTTTTACGATGATGAAAGAGCTCATAATATTAGTCCTTTGATGAGTCATTACATCGCCGGACAGCTCTATTGTTTACCGGATATTTTGCCCATGTATGCTCCAAATATCAATAGTTATAAGCGATTGGTGGAGGGAGCCTGGGCTCCAACAACCCTGACTTGGGGTATCGACAATAGAACCACGGCCTTAAGAGCTATCACTGGAAGTCAAAAAGCTACGCGACTGGAGACCAGGGTGCCAGGTTCAGATGCCAATCCCTATTTGGCTATGGCAGCAGCGTTGGCTTCAGGGCTTTATGGAATTAGGAAGGAATTAACCTTGGATCAGGATCCAACTGTTGGAAACGGTTATCGGAATAATCAATTCGGTGTATTGCCTGGATCTTTGCAGGAAGCAACCCATCGAATGGACAAATCTGGAATTGCCCGGGAACTCTTCGGAGAAGATTTTGTAGATCATTTTGTCTCCACCAGGTTGTGGGAGTGCCGTCAATTTGCTCCAGCAGTTACTGATTGGGAGTTGAAACGTTACTTTGAGATCATTTAGGTATGTTCAGTTTTAGTTTCCCAACCAGTGTCAGTTTTGGTCCAGGAGTTATCAGTCAGTTACCTGGCTACCTGAAGCAACACCAATTGAATCGACCTCTGGTGGTCACCGATTCCTTAATTAAGGAACTGCCCTTCTTTAGAAAGTTAATGGAGGATTTAAGATCTCAAGGTTTGAGCCCCTTGGTTTTTTCGGAGATCAATAGAAATCCTATAAAGTCGGATGTTCTCAAAGGCAAAGCCGCCTATCAGGACCAATGCGACGGTATTATTGGCATCGGGGGTGGCTCTTCATTAGATGTATCAAGGGCAGTGGCTCTTAGCATTAATCATCATGAGGATTTGTTCAAGTATGATGGCTTAACTGGTGGGACTGATCTCATAAATGCCGCCATTCCTTATTATATCACGGTGCCTACCACCGCTGGTACTGGCAGTGAAGTGGGAAGATCTGCTATTATCTCCGAGGATGACAGCAAGCGCAAACGCATTTTGTTTCATCCTAGTTTAATGGCCAAACAGGTCTTTGCCGACCCTGAATTAACTTATGGACTACCTCCGGAGATTACTGCCGCCACCGGAATGGATGCCATGGCCCATCATGTAGAAGCATTTTTAGCAAAAGGATACCATCCAATGTGCGATGGAATTGCCTTGGAGGGAATGCGATTGATTTGGAATTCACTGGAAAAAGCGGTACTAAGTTCGGATGAAGGGGCCAGAAGTGATATGCTAATGGCCTCACTAATGGGTGCAGTGGCCTTTCAAAAAGGTCTGGGAATCGTGCATGCTTTATCACATCCATTGTCTACACTGTTGGATATGCACCACGGCTTGGCCAATGCAGTGAACTTATCTTACGGCTGTGCCTATAATCAAACTGTGTGTGAAGGTCAATTCAAGCGAATAGCATGGCAGTTTGGTTTGAAACAGGGTCAGACGGTGCATGAAGCTTTAATGGAAATGAACTATAGGTTGGGCTTGCCCACTAAACTATCGGAATGCGGGGTAAAGGAAGATCACCTTTACGATCTCTCAAACCTGGCGGTCAAGGACTTTTGTTTGCCACAGAATCCCAGACCTGCTACCATTGATGATATCAAATCAATCTATATTCAGGCGTTGTGAAGAAAATAGGTGTATCCGCCTGCTTTATTTATCCGGATCCAAATCGGGGTGTTTTTGGACCTAAAACCTTGAACTATTTGGAACAGGATATGGC
>JANQPK010000011.1 GCA_028289505.1 Cyclobacteriaceae bacterium | reverse complement strand
TCGCGGGGGATCTACAGACCAGAATCTGATTCTTTACAACGACGCTACCATCTATAATCCATCCCACCTTTTTGGCTTTTTCTCAGCCTTCAACCCGGACGTATTGAAGAGTGTGGAGATCTTCAAAAGTGGCATCCCGGCAAATTATGGCGGACGCTTATCCTCTGTATTGGACATTGTTACTAAAGATGGTAATAAAAAGAAATTCAGTGCTTCCGGCGGCATCGGATCACTCACTACCAGGCTGGCTCTGGAAATGCCATTGATCAAAGAAAAAATGACCTTAACCTTAAGCGGACGCACCACCTATTCGGATTGGCTGCTCAGGTTTGTTCCTGACGAATCCATTCAAAATAGTAAGGCTTCTTTTTATGACCTGACAGCACATTTAAACTACAATATTGATGAAAGGAACAGCCTGGATATCACGGGTTACTTTAGTAATGACCGCTTTAAATTAAACGCTGACACCACCTTCAACTACCAGAACAGGGCGCTTTCGCTAAAATGGAAGCACGTGTTCAATGACAAGCTTTTTGGGGTATTTAGCTCCAGCTACAGCGGATATCAATACGATATTTACAGCAGTGAAAACCCAGTGGAATCATTCGATCTCAAGTACAACATCGATCAGCTGCAAACCAAAGTAGACTTTAATTTCTTTCCCAACCAAACCCATGACATTGATTTCGGAGTAAGCGGTATCTACTACCAGGTGCTGCCGGGAAGCTTGCTCCCCAGAGGTGACGAATCGTTGGTAATTCCCATTGACAACGAAGAAGAACGTGGGCTTGAGACCGCAGTTTATGTTGGTGATCGTATTAAACTAAATTCAAAATTGTCGGTATATCTGGGTCTGAGGTATTCTATGTTCAATGCCATTGGACCTAGAGAAATCTTCAATTATGCCGATGGCCTGCCCAGAGAGGAAAGCTCGATTGTAGATACCACCTTCTACGGCAATGGCCCTTACCATACTTACCACGGACCTGAATACCGTGCTTCTCTACGCTACCTAATTGGGGATAACGCCTCTATCAAAGTAAGTTATAATAGGATGCGGCAATACATCCATATGCTGTCTAACACCACCACCATCTCTCCAACCGATACCTGGAAACTAAGTGATCCCAATATAAGGCCTCAGATAGGTAATCAATACGCCATCGGCTTGTACAAAAATTTCCGTTCCTCGGCTATTGAAACCTCTATTGAGGCCTACTACAAGGATTCAAAAAATATACTTGACTATAAAAACGGAGCAAATTTGATCGCCAATGAGATCATTGAAACCGAAGTGGTTCCGACAGAAGGCCAGGCTTATGGGGTAGAGTTTTTGATTAAAAAGATGAAGGGTAAAGTAAATGGATGGGTGAGCTATACCTATTCGAGATCTTTTTTGAGGACTGTCAGCGAATTTCCAGCGGAAACCATCAACAATGGCGAATATTATCCCAGTAACTTTGATAAGCCCCATGATGTCACACTGGTGGGTAACTACAAGTTTAACCGACGTTTCAATATCGGATTGAATGCTACTTACAGCACCGGGAGGCCTATTACCCTGCCACTGGCCAAATATGATTTACGGGAGGCTGAACGTTTATTCTATTCTGAAAGAAACCAGTATCGAATACCGGATTATTTCCGATTGGATCTATCGCTGAACCTGGAAGGGAATCACAAGGTTGATAAAGTAGCACATGGTTCATGGACCCTGGCAGTATATAATTTAACCGGCAGACGAAACGCTTATTCGGTTTATTTTGTTTCTGAAGGTGGATTTATTAATGGCTACCAGCTTTCCATATTCGGCAGTCCCATACCAACATTAACCTATAATTTCAGATTCTAATGAAGCATCCTGGATACTTACTGATACTGATGCTAGGCTTCTACCTGGGATGTGTAGATCCGTACGAACCTGAAGAGATTACCAACTTCGGCAATTTAGTAGTGATCGATGCCAACATCAATGGTACCACTGGTGAAGCTAGCGTAGTATTGACTACCACTAGGTCGCTTACCCGAGAGGATACCATCGATTATATTTCTGGAGCTGAAGTGTATTTGGAAACAGAGGCCAATCAGATTTATAATCTCCAGTTTACGGATAGCGGCACCTACATTGCTAACAATGTGATATTGCAGTTTGGTGATAAAATTCGCCTAAACGTTAATGTTAGCGAAAACAGGCAATATGTTTCTGATTTTGAGGAGTACATTCGGACCCCTGAAATCGATTCGGTTACCTTTCGAGCCGATACAGACGGTGTGAAGATATTTGTATCTACCAACGATCCTACCAACAATACCCTGTATTATAAATGGGATTATATTGAAACCTGGATTTTCAAGGCAGCCTATGAATCTCGGCATGTGTATGAGACTTTTCCCAATGGTAATTTGATTCTGGGTACTATTTCAAATAGAGACCCGGCGGAAATCGATTCGATGCAATTTTGCTTTAAGGATTACGTGTCCAAGCAGATCATCGTTGGTACTTCTGAAAATCTGAGCGCGGATATCATCAGCAACAAGAATTTGTATGAAGCCAGCTATCAAGCAGGGAAGTTCCAGTACCGATATAGTGTGCTGGTCAAGCAAAATGCACTATCAAAAAGATCATTTGAATATTGGACCAATTTGGGTGCTGTAACCGAAGGATTGGGTGGATTTTTTGATACCCAACCTGCAAATTTTGAAAGCAATATCAGAAACCGCATAAACCCTTCTGAGGGTGTATTGGGCTATTTTAACGTGTTTTCAGAAACAAGCAAGCGGCTGTTTATTGATGCCACTGAAGTTCCGGAGCATCAAACCAGCGAGACCTTAACTGATCTCTGTACTTCTGAGGAGCTTCTGGAAAGGGATCCGGATACCGGAGGTAGTCCACTTTCAGAACAGATCAATGGTCGATACATTCTGGTAGAGAAGGAAGAGTCTGCAATTGTAGCCGGCCCTAAATGTGCCGATTGCAGGCTCACCGGTTACTTCCAAAGGCCCGAATTTTGGGAAGATTGAAAATAGCATGAATATCTGTCGCAGTACCATATTAACCCTTACCTGCCTGCTGCTTTTTGCGCATCTGACTTTCGCTCAGGAGAATGCTATTTTGGAAAATTTTGACGAATTCCGAAGACAAAATTTCCAGGAGAAGATTTATGTAACTACAGATCGTGAGTTTTATTTGGCGGGCGAAATATTGTGGTTCAAGCTATATGGTATGGATGGCAGCTTACATCTTCCTACCGACCTGAGCAGAATTGCTTACATAGAAGTAGTAAGTGCCGATTCCATAGCCCAGGCACAAGCGAAAATAGCACTGGATCAAGGCACGGGTAGTGGATCCTTATATCTTCCCACTAACATGGTTTCCGGAAATTATATGATACGGGCCTATACCAATTGGATGAAGAATTATGATCCTGCATTCTATTTCGAGAAAGAGCTTACCATTGTGAATACCTTCAGGCGTCTACCTCCACCACCATCCAAAAAGCAAATCTCCCTACATTTTTATCCAGAGGGAGGACAGCTGGTGTCTGGATTCGAAAGCAAGGTGGCTTTCCAGGCTACCAATCTACCGGAGAACCAGGCAACATTCAGCGGAGTACTGCAAAATAATCTGGGTGATACCGTGTTGCATTTTAGTTCGGAGTACGCCGGAATGGGTTCATTTAAATTTATCCCTGAGAAAGACATGTCCTATCAGGCAGCCATTACTGTTGAAGATGAGACATATGTTGCACAACTCCCAGATGTGCTGGCTAATGGCCAAGTACTATCCCTGGAGCCAGCAAACAATTTGGTAAAGATATCTGCATCCTCCAATAAGGGAGAAGACGGCTTATACCTGTTGGTACAAAGCCGAAATATTGTTTCTCATTCGGTATTTATGCAACTGAGCAGCGGTCAGACCAGCTTATCGATCAACCTGCAAGATCTTGCAGATGGCATCAATCATTTTACACTTTTCAACCAAGCAGGCAAACCAGTAGCAGAGAGGCTTTTTTTCAAGCGACCGGAGGATTTAATGTCAATCAATATCGAAGGCAATCAAAAGCAACCCTCTGTAAAAGAGATGGTCAGCTATCAAATCAGCGCCGCCGTCAATGCCAAACTTTCCATGAGTGTCTACCAATTGGATTCGTTCAATAAAGAACCCTCAATTAATATGGTTGACTACCTGTATCTGACCTCTGATTTGGGTACTCGGATTGAAAATTCGGCTTACTATCTAAATGATCAAACACCAGCAGCGCATCTGGATTTGTTAATGATGGTCCATGGCTGGTCACGTTTTGACTGGGATGAGGTAATTAATCCAATTGAAACGGATAAAAAATACGTACCGGAAGTGTTAGGGCATTTGATTCAAGGAGAAGTATTGCATAAAGAAAGCGGTTCGGCCGGAGAAAATATCAATGCATATTTAAGTGTAACCGGCAAATACCCTCGCTTTTATGTGTCCAGAAGTAACCCAGAGGGGAAAATAAAATTCGAACTCCAGGATAGTTTTGGCGATGCCAATATAGTAATTGGTACCAATCCGTTGCAGGACAGCGCTTACACAGTTGAAATCTGGGATGCTTTCAGTAAACAATACCTAACATTTAGTAATCACCAACTGGACATTGATCAGCAGCGAGCGGCTCCATTGATAGACAGAAGCATTGGCATGCAGACCATGAATATCTATCAGGAATCAAATATCAATACCTATACCACGGAAGAATCAGACACCACTTTATTCTTTATGAGGGGTGATAAGCGTTACCTGTTGGATGATTATACGCGATTCTCATCCATGGAGGATATTATGCGCGAATACATGCCGGAAATATTCGTTAACGTAAATAGAGCGGGCTTTTCACTGCGAATACTAGATGATGTACGCGAAACCAAATATGACAATAACCCACTGGTGTTGTACGACGGAGTGCCAGTATTCGATATGAATAAATTTATGGCGATTGATCCTCACCGCATAAAAACCATCGATGTAATACGAAAGCGCTATTTCTTGGGTAAAAGTACCTTCGATGGCATCATTAGTTGTTCCAGCTATCAGCAAGACTTAGAGGGTTTGACAGTTGATCCTGCAGCTTTGTTGATGAATTACCAGTTTGCACAGCAGCAACGCACCTTTTATACCCCGGATTATCGCACCAATACCAACAGCACCTTACCAGACCGCAGAAATCTATTGTTCTGGAAAGCCGATATTGTAACCAACCAGCAGGGTATGGCCAAGGTGAAATTTGCCACCTCTGAGGAAAGCGGTGAATATCTGGTGGTAGTGGAAGGAATCTCACCAGACGGCATACCAGGTTATACTGCGGTTACCTTCAAGGTTAATAACGAAGTGAACTAAGACTATTGTTTTTCCAGGGCCTGCAGATAAGGGTATAGCACCTGGAATACGCGCTGTTCTACCTGGTAGAAACTGGAATTCTCGGCATATTCATACTCCTTCTTTTTTCCGTTAGTAATGAAGATCACCCCTGATTTAGTCTCTGGATCAATATAGAAGTCACTCAATAACCCGTAAGCAATCCCAGGATGACCCCATAGGTTGCGATCTGGAAAAATGATGTCACCCCCAGGCTTGTTGGAAATAAAATGCATACCCTTGGTGTAGGAATGCCAGAAGTTATTCCAAGTATCACCATTGGAGCCATCGTAGTTCCATC
>JANQPK010000445.1 GCA_028289505.1 Cyclobacteriaceae bacterium | reverse complement strand
AATGGGGCTGTGGCAACCTTGATTTCGTTTAACTCCAAAGCCTTTGGAAACAGCGCCGACATCAATTTGTCAATCAGCTTTCGGTGTTTCTCGACGAATACAGAGGCTTTTTTGATTGGCTTTCGAAATGCCGGAATTTTATCGACTTCGCTCAATATGGACTTGGCATACAGTGACTCCTCCTCGGTTCCTTCATTTGCCAATTTTTCCCAGAACTTAATTATTGGAATGAAACTTAGATTGGTTTTGAAAGGGAAATCTCCCAGCCGTTCTGCTGCTTTATTAACTATTAATTCGCTCATGTGTAACCCAGTTATAACCCATAGTAATTACGAAAAACACACTTCAAAGTTGCTTCAGGCACTGAGGTTGGAGGTCCCCATTAACCTCACCACAATTTTGGCGTCATCAAATTGAGCCAATATTACCTTCACCAATACCAACATAGGAACGGATAAAACCATTCCTATTACACCCCAAAGGTAGCCCCAAAATACCAGGCCCAGAATTACTACCACAGTATTCAGCGCCAGGCTGCTGCCCATCAACCTAGGTTCTATGATATTGCCAAAGGAAAATTGCACCAATAGCAGCAACGCCATCAGGCCAATAATAGCACCAGCAGACCCTAGTTGTATCAACCCCAGTAAAAAAGGTGGGATAGTGGCGATGATTGAGCCCACGGTGGGAATAAAGTTTAATACGAAGGCCACGTAGCCCCAGAAAAGAGGAAAATCAATGCCAAAGATCCAGCATATCAAACCATAACCGATACCAGTGCAAAGACTCATCATGAACTTAACCTTAATGTAAGTCACAATGGATTCTTTTACCTGTTCAAAACCATCCAGTATCTTTTCAGAGTCCTTTTCATCGTCCTGCAGGTATCGGAAATATTGCTCATATTTCAGGATACCACTTAAAAATGCGATCAGGTACAAGGAGGTCATTAAAAACGATCCGGTAAAACTGCCCAACATTCCGGCAAAAGTGCCGGAAGACTCTACTAGTAAATCTGAGCTCAGTAATTGACTCAGGTTATCCATGATATCCGATGATTCCACATAAACACCAGGTATGTGGTTAATCCGGTCTAGCAGGGTGGTTATCTTAGCATTGATCTGAGACAACAGTTTCTCCTTTTCCTGCATCAGGCTTTTACCGGTTTGGTATACCAGCATTCCGAACAATGCTAATGCACTCAAGGTAGTTATCGATATTACCGATATGCTGATACCAAAACCAACATTTTTCTGCTCAAACCAAGCTAAAATAGGCTGCAGCAAAATAGCTAGGAACAGGGCAAGTGCTAAGGGGATAAGCAATCCCGCCAGCACGGAAAGCAGATAGGCTACTAAAACCGCGAAGAAAAACCACAGTAGGTTTTTAATGGACCTAAGATCGTTACTTAACACCAGCGTAAGTTTGCAGTAAAATAGTGGCTTCTACTATAAGCACCAAACGGCAAGATACAAATCCCAATTTATTGACAAATCTCAATTGCCAACTGCCAAATAAATGTCAAAATACAATTGTCAAAACCAGCAGCCTGCAAGAATTGCAACCGAAACACGTAACCCTGCTCTACACACCAACCATAACAAAAGCTGCCCAGTAGTAGGGATACAGGTACTCCTCCCGAAGTTTAATCTGGGCCTCCTTAAATGCTTTGTGTTTATCATGATGAGCGAGCCAGGCCTGATAAAAATAATAAAGCAACTTTTGGGTAGTATGATCATCAACTTTCCATAGCGAAAGTACTATGTTTTGAGCTCCGGCCACTTTAAGGGCACGTTGCAAACCATACACACCTTCGCCATTCTTTACAGTGCCCAATCCAGTCTCACAAGCAGATAAGACCACCAACTCAGTCTGATCAAGGTCTAAGTTCATGGCTTCGTAGGCAGTAAGGATACCGTCCTCCTCTTCGGAGAATGATAATTGGTTTCGTCTGTAATACAAGGCATTACTAGCGCCTGCCAATAAAAGGCCTGAATTTAGAAAATGATTGTTCTCAGAGGCTTTAAGTACCTCAGCGGAAAAATAACCGTGGGTAGCAATATGCAATACCCGGGGGTTTTTTAGCTGCTTCAGGGTTTTTTCTCTGGCTTGTGCTCCTGTAAACAATTCAGACGACCATCCTGCAGCAGTTACCAATTTCTCAATAGATTTAACTTCATCAGCGGTCCCTGGTAAGGGATCAAGATAATCCGAAATTTCCAGAGCATTCCCAGTTGCTGGTGGATCAACCCCTTCCCATTGGTAATCAGGATCACCAAATAACGCCATAGGTGCCTGGGGATTGGTTTCGGGTTTTTTATCCACTAGGTCTCTAGTGCTGGTGATCGGGATCACATCCGTGTAGTCAATCAGGTATTGATCAGATTCAGGAATGCGAATGGCATTAAGATTTATTTTATTGTAAACCCCATCAGGTGAAAAGAAAACTGTTTTAATCTGGCTCCCAAGCTCTTGGTCAATTTGAGACCAGTATTGTTCATAAGAATTCTTATCATTTACTACATAATGAACAGCATTCTTATAGTAGGCAAGATGTCGTGTTTCTAATTGCTGTCCGTTTTCTATTAGCACAAGTTTGGGGTGGTCCTTGGTGTCTTTTTCCACAATCAGTGCAGCATACAAAACCTCATCGGTAAAACCATAGTTTAGGAACTCCGGTACGTTCAGGTCCTTATCCACCTTGCTTTTCCCTTCAGGGTCTATCTTATATCTTCTAAATCTTATTACCTCAACTGCTGCTTCATGCTCACCCAACTGGTCTCTTACATCTTGCCAGGTGAGTTGCCGACGTTCATTCTCCCGGGCAAAAACAGCTGATCGTTGGGAAAGGCTCTTTTCCAAAGCCTCTACTTCTTGTTCCAGTTGCGACATGGTTTGTTGTTTGGCATCCAGGTCAATCTTGGGAAGTTGATACAAGCGCGCTAGCTTTTCCCTCAAATCCCGCCAATGGGCAAATTCATTGATTAGTTCCAGGTTGTTACTATTGAGAATATTATTGCGCATCTTGTCGGAAGCGTTAAAGAGCAATGCCTTAGTAGTAAGCTGATTGTTAAACATTTCACCGGCGATGGATGGATTATCCAGGGAATGCAGCACAGCGAAAGTGTTGAACCGCTCCAAATCTGAGCGCAGCGTGTTGTAAAATGCCTCTCTTTCCTTCTCAGTGAGTGCTGGAAATATGGTATTGATCTGGTACAATTGGTTAGAGATTGCCTCAAGGAACAAAGGTTCGGCCTTGTGGAAATCTTCCAGCGTCATATACATTAATGCCAGGTTGTTCAATGACTTGGCGTAGGAGGGGTGATTTTTACCTAAAGTGGCTTCCTTGATTCGAATAGACTCTAAATACAAGGGCTCGGCTTTTTCGTATTTTTTGGTAGCTACGTACAGAATGGCCAGGTTATTCAGGGAAGTAGCATAGGCAGGGTGATTTTTTCCTACTGTTTGCTCATCTACCTTTAAAGTCCGCAGATAGAGCTGCTCAGCTTCTTTGAAGGACCCGGTTTTTCTATTCAGACTGGCGATATTATTCAGGGTATTGGCGTAAAGCGGGTGTTGGGTACCGTATACCTGCTCAAATATCATAAGTGCCTTCTGATAATAAGGCCGTGACTTTTCGAACTCCATCACTTCCACATAGAAATCGCCCAGATTGTTAAGCACCGTGGCATAATCCGGGTTTTGATTTCCCAAGGACTTTTCAAAGATTTTTTCTGCTTGCCGGTAATTTCTTTCAGCCTTTTCGAAATTGCCAATTGTCTGATACAGACTGGCCAGATTGTTTAGGGACTCTGCCAACTGCCGGTGTTGATTGCCGTAAATATTCCTTCTTAGATTGATAGTTTGAGTGAGGTATGCTTCTGCCAAAGTGTACTGTCCCATCGACTGCATTAAAATCCCCAGTTCACTAGTAGCATTGGCATAAGTGGGATGAAGCTGACCGTAGGATTTCTCATAAATACTTAGGGCCTCTTCAAAATAGGCCTTAGATCTTTGGTAGTCACCAGTCTTCCGGTAAAGTCTTCCCAAACTATATAGGGAGCTGGCGTAATTGGGATGAAATGATCCAATGGCAAATTTGCGGATGTTGATGGCGTTCAAATAAAGTGCTTCAGCCTGGGTGTAACGCGCTTGAGATTCATAAAGCTGCCCTAACTGTTGTACTGCCGTAGCATAATCCGGATGTTGGTCCCCCAAAGAAACCTTGTAGTTTTCAATGGCCTCCAGGAAAAGTGATTCGGCCTTTTCATACTCTCCCAGGTCCTGATAGATCCCGGCAAGATTGAGCTGAGAGGTGGCATATTCAGCGCTGTTGATGCCCAACAAATCCTTTTTGAGTTCCACCAGATCCACAAACAGATCCTTGGCTTTATTAAAGTCCCCGCTTTCCAGATAGGCCAGACCCAGGTCGTTCATTAAAACCATGTAGTTCCTGCTGGTAGGGCTCATATCCCGTGCAGCCAAGGGAAGGGCAGCTTCTAAGAGCGCCACGCATTTATCCCAGTCCTGATCCCAATATATTTCCGTACTGTCGTATAGTTGCTTCCAGTTTTGTGCGGCACTGGGTAGTGCCGTGGTGATGATCAGAAAAAAAAATAAGAATATCCTCATATGAGGTATAGGTTATCAAAAAGTATGCCCATGACTGATATACAAACGCTAATAAATGATTAACCATACCAATTATCAATGCTATTAATCCCCGAATATTACACACACCAGAAATTCAGGATGGTGGCCTAAAAGCTGCCTAAATCATAGTAAAGGCCGGATTTTAGAGGTTGGACCAGTTAATAGTAGATCAGGACTATATAAAAATGATGTCGTCTAATAGGTTCTGACCGAATTCGCGATGAAAAATGTCCAGAACCATACGTTTGGAAAGAGATAATTCATGCTTAAGTGGAGCCGAACTTAGCTCAACAAACAGCTTGCGGTCTTTCACAAATACCCTTTTGGTTCGTCTGGCTATAGGGGCTCCCATCAGGCGTTCCCAAGAAGAAGTGAGTCTGGTCGCATCAAATTTATTTTGAATACGGTAAGCTTCCAGCAGTTCGCTAAACGATTCTCCAACTGTGGACAGATTTGAGTTTCTTTTTGTAGGGTATTTCTGTTTGGGCATGGGCTTAAAAGTATGAAAAAATTAGACTTGCATCGGAGATGCAGCACCTTTTTTCACGTAAAATTTACAGATTTCGGATGATAAGTCTTCCAGTATTCGAGAGGTCCTCTCAGGTCGGGCATCGGTGATGAAAATCTGCCCAAAGTGGTGTCCCGATACCATCTCCATAAGTTTGGCAATGCGCAAATCGTCTAGTTTGTCAAAAATATCATCGAGCAACAAAATTGGCTTAAACCCCTTTTGTTTTCTGATGGTTTCAAATTGGGCCAATTTCATGGCGATAACAAAGGATTTAAGTTGACCTTGAGAACCAAATTTACGCACACTGTAGCCTCCTAAATCACATTTCAAATCATCCTTGTGTACTCCCAAAGTGGTGCGCTGTGCACTGAGATCGTGCTGATGGTTTTCCACAAACCTGGTATTAAAATTGGCATCCAACAGATCAGTCTGGTAAACAATATCCACCTGATCCTGGGCGTCTGAAAGTGTTTGATAATAATCTTTGAATACCGTCAGAAATTCTTGGATGAACGTTGACCTGCGGATAGCTATGCCTTTCATCAGCTCCAGCATAGGTTGGTCATAAGATGCGATCAGGTCCCGATCAAAGAAATGTTGGGAAGCAAAATGCTTTAGTAATTGATTGCGCTGATTCAACAATCGCTGATACTTAAGTAGCTGGGTCAGGTATTGTGAATCCATTTGGGAAATGATACTGTCCATAAATTTTCTACGTATGGCACTGCTTTCTCTAAGTAAGTCAATATCATAGGGCGTTATCAGCACACAAGGGAAGCGACCTATATGATCACTGAGCCTGGTGTAGGGCGAGCTGTCTTTCTTCAATACTTTTTTACCGCCTGCTTTACAGCTGCACTGTATTTGGTATTTGTTACCCTCATCTGCAAAAAGACCTCGAATGGAGAAGAAGTCTTTCTGGTGCTGAATATTTTGCTGATCTATGTTATTAAAGGCGCTTTTGGTCAGGGACAAATAATGAATGGCATCCAGCATATTGGTTTTGCCGCTGCCATTAGGACCCAAGATACAATTGATATCTGGTGAAAAATTCAGCGTGCACTCCGCGTAATTCTTGAAGAAATGTAAACTGATATTTTCCAGGTACATTAATTTCCTTGTTGGTGGTTTTTTGACTAATTTGCGGGTCTTTCAGAAAAATCTGAACCGATTTAACAACAACCTGGGTATGGCAACTACAAAGGCAAAATCTACAGCAAAGGTAAATTCCAGGGTCAACTTTTCAAAGGAGACCTATATGCATTGGTATGAGAGTATGCTACTGATGCGGAGGTTTGAGGAGAAGGCCGGCCAACTGTATGGTCAGCAAAAAATAAAGGGATTCTGCCACCTGTACATTGGACAAGAAGCTTGTGTGGCAGGCGCTGTCAGCGCTCTGGACAAAGATGATAAATACATCACCGCTTACCGGGATCACGCACACCCCATTGGATTGGGTACAGACCCCAAATACATCATGGCAGAGCTGTTTGCGAAAGCCACCGGTATTTCTAAAGGTAAGGGCGGATCCATGCACATGTTCGACAAAGAACACCATTTCTTTGGAGGCCATGGTATTGTAGGTGGTCAAATTCCACTGGGAATAGGAATAGCATTTGCCGAGAAATATAAAAAAACCAAGAACCTCTGTGTCACTTATATGGGTGATGGTGCGGTAAGACAAGGAGCCTTTCATGAATCGCTTAATCTGGCCATGGTATATAAGCTTCCAGTTATTCTGGTGATAGAAAACAATGGCTATGCTATGGGAACCTCAGTAGAACGTACTTCCAATGTGACTGAACTTTACACCCTTGGTGAAGCCTACGACATCCCTTCGGAACCTGTTGATGCCATGAAGGTTGAGGATGTGCACAAAGCGGTAGCCAAGGCAGCAGAAAGAGCACGATCAGGAGGAGGTGCCACCTTGTTGGAGTTTCGCACTTACCGCTATAAAGGCCACTCCATGTCAGATCCTGCAAAATACCGCACCAAAGAAGAAGTGGCGGAATACAAATCTCAGGATCCAATCGAGCAAGTTAAAAAAGCCATTTTATCTAAGAAGATAGCCACCGAAAAACAACTCACGGAGATAGACCAGCAGATCAAGCAACAAGTAGCTGAAGCTGTGGACTTTGCAGAAAACTCTCCCTATCCCGAGCCTTCTGAGGCCTACAAGGACGTTTATGTGCAGACAGATTATCCTTTCATTAAGGAATAAAACCTTCATAGGTTTTAAATCAGATAAAATCTATTAAATTTGCAACCCAAAATTTTAGGAAATGGCTAGCAGGAGATATAAGGTAAAAAAATCTGCTCAGGTTGCTGAAAAGGAAGATGTAAAGGAGTTTATCGAGAGTCCAGAGGTACTGGTAGAACAGTTCTCCAAAACCGAAGCATTCTTCAACAAACATAAGAATATTGTGCTGGGGATACTGGGGGCAATTATTCTAGTAGTAGCAGCGGTACTGGGATACCGATATTACGTGTCCAGTCAGGACGAAATTGCTCAAAGAGAAATGTTTCAGGCAGTTTTCTACTACGAGCAAGACAGTCTGGCGCAAGCGTTAAACGGAGATGGATTGAACTTTGGTTTGCTGGATATTATCGAGGACTACGGTTCAACCAAGGCCGGTAACTTGGCCCGATTTTACGCGGGCACCGTTTATTTGAAACAAGGAGAGCATGAAAATGCCATTGAATACTTGAAAGCTTTCAAAAGCTCCGATCTTCTGGTACAGGCCAGAGCCTATTCACTGATTGGGGATGCCTACATGGAGCTTGGCAACTACAGTGACGCCGCAGATTACTACGATCGTGCTGCTGAGCATAAACCCAACGAAGCCATTACTGCTCAGTATTTGATGAAGGCGGCACTTGCTTACGAGAAGCAGACGGATTTTGCAGCGGCTATCGATCGTTATGAGTCAGTGCTCACTGATCACTTTGGGTCTGGTGACTATCAAAACGCAAAAAAATACAAGGCCAAGCTGGAAGCATTATCCGCTCAATAGCCCCCCAGGACAGTTCTCTTTTTCTACTGGTTTATTATGGCTTCTTCAGAGAAAAACTTAAGCACTTACTCACAGGATAATCTTTCGGATATCAGTGAGAGAAGATTTGGTATAGTAGTTTCCGAATGGAATAGTGCAGTTACTGATTCGCTTTATGAGGGGGCTCTGCAAACATTAATTTCTCAAGGTGCCAATAAGAACCATATCCAAACCATCAAAGTACCAGGAAGTTTTGAGCTTAGCCTGGGTGCACAGAAAATGGCTCAAAAACCTGACACAGACGCAGTGATCTGCTTAGGTTGTGTGATCCAGGGCGAGACCAGGCATTTTGAGTTTATCTGCAATGCCGTAGCAACAGGTTTGACGCAAGTATCATTGAAGTACGATAAGCCGGTGATTTTTGGTGTACTCACCACCAATACCTATCAACAGGCATTGGATAGGGCT
>JANQPK010000441.1 GCA_028289505.1 Cyclobacteriaceae bacterium | reverse complement strand
TCAGCCAACCCAGTGGTAGTAGCAATATTAATTACGGTTGAAGATCTGGTTTTCCAACATCTATAAAGTGGGTTTGAAGTTTCCACCGCCATATCATTTCCTATATAATCCTGGGTGGAGGGCCACTTTACGCCAAACTGCCAGGTCTCAACCCACTCATACCTGAAATGTCTAGTTCCGTCTTCAGCACCCTGGTTGTCAACAAAGAACTGCAGGCCTTCTACATCATTTTCCCTATCGGTAGTGCCTCTAACCTCATACCGGTAATAAATACTGTCCATGGGAGGAGCCGGATTAATAGTCTCCCAGGTGGATTGATATTCCTGTCCTTGGTAGTTGATGGTCAACCTATAACTTTTACCTGTTACTCCCTGAAGGTCGGTAGTAATATAGACCCCTGGGCTGTTCTCAACTAACCGCGTGGTCATTCCTTCGTCCTCTTCGATGGATACCTGCGCCCCCGTAACTGATTCATTGTCATCATTAATCGAGGCTGACTTTAAAATTTTCACGGTGTAGGGGCCTTCTCCATCGGTAATCAGGCCATCTACCACCAAAAAGGCATCCTGGCTATCTCCAATATCCGGATTGAATGGTTCAAGACATCCAAGGAGTCCGATCAAAATCAATATGGTAATATGTTCTTTGGATAACTTCACTGTAGCTCAAAATGGTAAGTAATAGTTGGAACGGCCTGCCTGAATACTGAAAGCTTGTACCCCTTGATTTCGCCTCCTTCATTCTGGAAGAAAACCGAATAGGGGTTAGGATTACTGGTCAAGTTGTAAACTGAAAAAGACCAGGATCCGTGAATTTTTTTATGAACCTTATGATTACCCTCAAAATTTACCGCCAGGTCTACTCTGAAGTAATCTGGTATGCGGTATTGGTTGCGTTCGGTGTAGTATAAAAATGGCTGATCCTTAAACTGGTATTTCACTACCGGGAAGGTCGCTGGCCTTCCAGTGCTATAGTTCACATTAAGACCGATATTAACACGCCGGTTAATTTTATAATTTGAAATTAGCACTGCTGTGTGTGGTTTGTCAAAGTTTGAAGGGTAGTATTCACCGGAGTTAATTTGCTCCACGCTGTGCACACTCCTGGCCTGAAGCAATGATCTGGCATAGGTATAGCTAAGCCAGCCACTTAATTTTCCAGATTTCTTTTTCAGTAATACCTCTACACCATAAGCTTTAGCCCGGGCATTAACAATATCTGTTTCCAAGATTTCATTCACCAGGATATCAGCCCCATCTTTGTATTCCAACACATTATTTACTCTTTTGTAATATCCCTCCACTGACAACTCCAGGCTGGTTCCAAAAAAGGTTTTATATAAACCTAGTGAGTACTGATTTCCTATTTGAGGTTGAATGGCCGGACCACTGAGTCTCCACACATCGATTGGGGAAATCGCCGTGGTATTGGAAAGCATATGAATGTACTGATACATGCGGTCATAGGAGACCTTTACCGAAAGGTCTTCTTTTAATTTGTAACGGGCAGATAGCCGCAGTTCAGGCCCCAGATAGGTCTTCATATTTTCGTTTTGACCGTAAAACAGGGTATCAATAATGGTATTTTCCTCCCTGGGTGAATCCGGGCGATACACGAACTCTGTGCCTGGTCCAAGTCGATTAAACATCGATAGTCTAAATCCACCATACACGCTTAGCTGCTGATTGACCTTGTGTTCATATCCTGCATAAATACCGGATTCAAGAGCTTTTTCATCAGCCAGAATAATCGGCTCCACCAAGGATTGCTCTCCCAGTGGGAGTTTTTCTCCGGGTTGCATCCGGTACAGTTTAGTGGAAAGTCCATATTTGAAAAACCCTTTTTCGCTCTTGGTATAGGTAAAATCCGCTTTGAACGAATAATCGTCTATGTTATACCTCAAATCAAAAGCATTAACCGGGTTATTATCACTGGATAAACTGTAATTATAGTTGGCAAATGAAAGCGACATCACTGATTGAAGCTTATTGGAATAAGTATGCCGCCACTGCAGCGCTAAATTGGTATTGTAATATTCATATAACGAATCTGAGTTAAGCGTAAAGTTATCCCTGGTGTGGTAGGCTGAGATCACCAAGTCATTATTCTGGTCCAATTTATGCGTCACCTTACCCACCAGATCAACAAAGCCTCCACTACTGTTGCGCAGATCAGGATCTTCCAAAAGATTAAGCAAATAGTCTGAATAAGTGCTGCGAATACCAAGTATGTAGCTGCTGGTATCTTTTTTGATGGGTCCCTCCACCGTAAACTTAGCGGTGACAGGACTAATACCCCCTTTGAAAGTGAATTTTTTCTTATTGCCATCCCTTAAGGCCACATCGAAAACTGACGAAACACGACCAGCATAATGAGCGCCAATACCACTTTTGTACAAATCAGCGCTGGCCAACACATCGGGGTTGAAAACAGAAAAGAACCCAAAAAGATGGTTGGTGTTGTACACGGTGACGTCGTTTAACAATACCAGATTTTGGTCAGCGCTTCCTCCTCTTACATTGAAACCAGCTGCTCCCTCTCCTACGGTCTGAACTCCCGGTAAAGTCAGGGCAATCTTCATGATATCAGCTTCACCCATAATTGAAGGTATTTGCTTAATATTCTTCATATTGAGGTTTGCAAAGCCGGTTTGAAGATTCTCGATGGTGTTATTCTCCCCGGTGATAACTACTTCTTTCAGCGCCACAATATCATCTCGCAATTCCACCTCCAACGTTCCATCGCTGTATAACTGTATTTGCCGCTTGGCTGCTTTCATACCAGTAGAAGTCACGTGTACCTCGTGACGACCTTTGGGTAAAGTCAGAGAATAGTATCCAAATTGATCTGTGATTACTCCTGTCAATGGTTCTTTAATAAACACAGAAGCACCTATCACAGGTTCCCCTGTTTCAATCTCCTTTATATGACCGGCAATGGTTGCGGAGGAACCCTTAAACCTATTGACCACCTCGCCAATTTCAATTAATTGGTTTTCCAGACGTTCATCAATTTCCTGCTCGGTTATATCCCTGATATTGCTTAAAATAGACTCCTGTTCTCCGATAGTAACCGTATTTTGCTGGCGCTTCTGGAACAAATCCAATCCCAGTGAGGGTTGTATCTGGTATTGACCGGTAGATATAATGGTTTTATCACCCTTTTGGAAAAAGTATACTCCTGCAACATCAGTCAATTGTTCCACAAATGTAGTAATTGAGACCTCACTAAAGTTGAGGTTAATCTTGATGCTATCCAGTTCAGGTGCATAATAAAAGCGGTAGTCATACCTTGACTCCAGATCATTTATTACTTCGAAAAAGTAAGAATTCGAATAAGAGCCAGTCAATGAAGGTCTATCCTGGGAATACAGAGCGCCAGGTGCAAGCAGGACAAATCCCAACAGGTACAGCCATCCTTTATTCATAGTGCCTTCATTCCGGATTGGATTTCCAACTGTGAAACTGCTGTTACCAAACCCTGTTCTATGTTGTTTTTGGAAAACCTGATCCGCTGGCTTTTTAGAATTGCTCGTAGTCGTGGGGATTCTCTATAAGCTTCGAGCAGTTTCTTTTTCCCGGAAATACGAAAGGTTCCGAACTCATTAGTGATGAAGTACTTCTTTTTTGGTTCGTAAATGTGGTCAATCGCTCCACCCTCTATTATTTCCTTTTGAAGGTAAGAGTGTTTTACAAAGACCTTTGACTGCACTCCCCCATAAGCCAATTCATAAATCCCTTTTTCCATCACGCTATCCCCAGCCAGCTGAACAAATTCGTGACCATAAACCGAAAAGTATGAAACCTTATCCGGAGTTACGATGATGTATCGTTCACTAAGTTCAGTCTCCAGTAGTACCACCAATTCCTGGGTGAAAACATTATACTGAAGATCGATATCCTCAAACAACACTCCATCATATACTAGGCTGCCAGGGGCTGTATACTTCCCAAGAAAAAATTGCTTGAACTGATTGCTGTAGTCGGTGAATTTTCTGCCGGTAAGTATGCTGGCTACATAAGAATCCTGGTAATGGGCATATACACCCTGTTTCCGCAGTTCCAGCACCTCAGCCTGTGAAAAAGTCTGACTGCAAAGCGGTAATAGACTAAACCCGTACAGAATAGAAATGAGTAAAACTATTCTCATTCAATGGCAATTGTGTTAATATATCCACGAAAGATAATATATTGTTATCTAACTAGCAGGAACGATCTACAAAACTTTCATGATTTTTGGGTATATATTTTTACCTGTAGGGTAACCAGCATCCCACTGGTGGTTGCTGGTTTAATTTGTTAATGCATTTATTAAAGGATAACCATCTCTAATATGAAAGACCCACGAACTAACTCTCGGCGTAAATTTCTCAAATACTCATTGACCAGCGGTGCCACTTTATCTACAACACCCACCCTGGGTTATGCCTTTACTGAAAATAGTGATCGGTCAGCAAAGATCAATCGGTTGGTTCCTCGCCTTCCCTGCAGCATCTTTATGGCCTCGGATTTAGATGAAAAATTTGAAAAGCAGCTTTTAGATATTTCTCCTGAAATCACCTTGTTAAAGGATGTCCAGGGAAAGCAACGTACGGCAAATTTGAAAAAAGCCAATATTCACTTCGGGCAAATAGCTCCCGATGCTTTTGCTCAGGCCGACAACCTGGAATGGGTTCAAAGCGTGTCTGCAGGAGTTGAGCACCAGGTATTCCCTGATTTCGTGGAGTCTGAAGTGATACTTACTAATGCCAAAGGTTGCTATGCACCAGCCATCGCAGAACACACTATGGGACTGCTATTTTCACTAAGTCGGCAAATTGGTACACAGATCCGAAATATGAAGCAACACCAATGGAGCCGTCAGGGTACCGAAAGTCAGATTGAACTGAAAGGCCTCACCATGGGCATAGTGGGATTTGGTGGAATAGGCAGACAAATCGCTCGCCGAGCCCGAGCAATGGACATGCGGATTGTAGCTGCCGATATTCAGGGGTTTTATCAAGAGCAAATTGGAGACCTTTGTGATCAGTTACTTCATGTTCATGAAGGAGGATTAAAGCAGCTATTGGAACAGTCAGATGTGGTGGTCAGTGCTGCTCCACATACACCTTTGAGTGAGGGAATGTTCGGCAGTCAACAGTTCGAACAGATGAAATCCGGTGCCTATTTCATCAATGTATCCAGGGGTAAACTGGTAGATACGGATGCCTTAATGGCAGCTTTAAGGTCAGGTCATCTGGCGGGTGCGGGACTAGACGTTACCAACCCCGAGCCTTTACCAAAAGATCATCCACTTTGGGACATTGAAAATGTTACCATCACTTCTCACATCTCTGGTAGCTCACAGCACAGTTGGGAAAGGCTGCAATCTGTATTCGTGGAGAATGTACGACGCTATGTTTATGGCCTGGAGCTTATGAATCTGGTAGACAAGCAGGCTGGTTTCTGAAAGTTTGGTTGATTTAGGACCCTCCCAAAATGAACTTTTGTGAGAAATTACCGAAGTTGGTTTTTACCCTGATCAGCAGTAAGTTTTGGCGATAGATCCCAGGTACCGCTAGACGGTATTGAGGCTGGATATTATTATTATAAACACTTTGATGCACTATTTGACCTTGAACATCAATGAGTTCGATTGCCATTTTACTGACCTTATTGCGATTTACATTAATGAATACATCTTGCCCATTCGATCCCATTGTAACACCTTGATCTACAGGATCGCTGTGATCCAAGGTGGTAAGTAGTTCCACTGTGATAACCACCGAGGCTAAATTCGAAACGGCACCCTCGTTATCTTGTACAGTATAAGAAAAAGAGTCAATACCAGAAAAACCAAGGTTAGGAATGTAAGAGATCTGTCCATCGGGACTTAATATTAATGAACCATTAGCAGGAGCATCTACGATCAACACAGACCCGGGATCAAGGTTTCCGTCCGTATCTACATCATTACCTAGAATATTGATATCTACTGAGACCTCTGATTCTATGGTAAGGGTATCGTGTTCGGCAATGGGTGCCACGTTAGGCTGGCATTCCTCCGGAGCTGTAAAAAGATGTGCTTCAGTGAAGGTACATGCTGGAAGGTCACTAAAAGAGGCGGTAACATCCACCTCATTGCCATCGGATGTCAAACCTCGTAAAACCACGGTCTGCGGACTACCAATTATGGGGAACGACTGACCGTTTACTTGTAAGGATCCATTGGTAGGCGCATTTTGGTAGACTACCACAATTTGCTGGGAATAAGTGTTGTCATCAGTATTGCAACCTGATTGTGCACCGGCAAGCACAGCCTGAATAGAACAAACTTCAAAACACACTTCAGGTGATGTGAATAGGCTAGCTTCTGTAAAGCTACAAACCGTATTAGCGCTGAATCGCGCGGTTACAGAAACCTCTAATCCATTGGCTACCAGTCCATTTAGTGTCACGGTTTGAGGACTTCCCGTTATAGGAAAAAATTGCCCGTTTACTTCGAGTTGACCACTGAGGGGCTCATTGGCATACGACACTGTAATTTCCTGAGTATAGGTATTAGTAGCGGGATCACACCCTGTTTGGAAACCGGCCTCTAAATCGGTAATCATGCATACAACACATTCTTCTGGAGCTGTAAACAGGTCGAATTCTGTAAGCGAACAGTTGATACTATCACTAAAGCTTGCCGTTACATCAACCGGTTGTCCATCAGAGATAAGACCGTTTAAGGTGACTAACTGGGGGCTGCCGGTAATGGCAAAACTACTACCATTCACTTCTAAAGTACCAGATGCTGGTTCATTAACATAGGAAATGATCAAATCCTGCGAATAGGTATTGGTTGCCGGATCACAGGTTGATTGACTTTGCGGCTCAATAGTGGTTATTGAGCATGAGGAGGCAGTTTGCCAGAAATTAGCTCCGGCGGTTCCACCCCAATTGTATACGCTGATCACATTGAATCCACACAATAGCGCCAGTTTAAGAAATAGCTTTGTCATAATGGTTCTCCATAATACGGATTGAGAAAACTATACCTTGCCAATAGGTATATCAAAGCTGGCACTTATAAGGCTTGTAGATCGTTGCCTGCAAACCGGGGGTAAAGTAGCTAACTATATCAGACAGTAAAAATTTAAAAGTGCTCAAAGTCTTACAGATATGATATAGCGGTTTCCTTTAACCATAACCAGTGTTGCTAGTGATTGATAATCTCTTCGGATTACCCCATGGGAGCTCAATAGAACGTTTGTTTATGGTTAAAGTTGAGTCCAGGACCTCAATCAGAAAAACATGATTAATCGTTAGTTCCAGGTGGTTGGATTTTCGTACACCCGAAGTAAAACTTACATGGTCAAGTTTGCTATATCATTGGGCCTCAATAAATTAATTTAAACTTTAATCAATTTCTTACACGGATAATTCAAGCACCTGAAATGAATATTTAATTCCTCCACTGCTCTTTACTTTTACCCGCGTGCATTACACCTATATATGCAGCTTTGATTTACATTCAGGTTTAGGGTGATGCCAAGTGTTAAAAAGGTGGATGAATTGCTTCAAATCTCTTAAAAGACAGCGCCAAAGCGTAGTCGCGGTGCTGGTCTCTTCAATCCTATGCTTAATGCTTTCATTAGCTGGTCTTACAGCTGGAGCAGGCACTGATAGGCTATTAGCTGCTTTCGTGGTTAGCAACACTAACGATTCAGGAGCCGGGTCCTTACGTCAGGCCATTATCGATGCCAATGCGCTGGCAGGTATAGATAATATTACTTTCAATATACCGGGTCCCGGTCCTCATACCATCAATCTTTTATCCGCCCTACCGGTTATCACTGAAACGGTAATTATTGACGGAACCACTGAACCAGATTATGTGTCCAGTCCAATTGTGGAGATTGTGGATGGAGCGGGGAGTATTGCCAATGCTCTGGTGATTACGACTACTGCCGGGGGCAGTAGAATAAGTGGGCTTTCTATCCAGAATTTTCAAAACGACGGGATTATCCTACAAGGAGATGGAAACACCATCACTGCCAACTATCTGGGATTACAGGCAGATGGGAACACCGTCGCAGGAAATGTTCAATCTGGAAGTCAAACAGAGGGCAATTTACGAATTGAATCCGCCAACAATGTGGTTGGAGGGTTAACCGCCGCTGATCGAAATGTAATTTCAGCCAGTGGCTTTTCAGGTATCGTGATCACTGGTGCAAGTGCAACTGGAAACCAAGTGATTGGAAATTATATTGGAACTGATGCTACCGGCACTTTAGATCGTGGTAATGATCAAGAGGGAGTTGAAATTGACGACGGTGCCACTAACAATATAATTGGTGGTACGGTAGCCGGTGCCAAAAATATTCTTTCTGGAAATGGAAGCGATGGAATTGAAATTGATCGAAGTAGTAGTAATACTGTTCAAGGTAACTACATTGGAACGGATGTAACCGGTACAAATCCATTGGGTAATGGACGTGATGGAGTAGATATCAACGGTACCTCACCAAATGGGTCACTCAGTGTTTTAGTTGGTGGCACTGATCCAAACGCGGCCAATATAATAGCCTATAACACGCTAAATGGAATCGAAATACGAGAAAATGGCGTGGATAACAACGCAATATTGGGTAACTCGATATTTGGAAATAGTCTGCTAGGGATCCAGATTGGCAATGATCTGGCGTTGACTCCCAATGATAATGGAGATGGAGATAGCGGAAGTAACGAATTACTGAATTTTCCAGTACTGACTCGGGTAGAGCAAGTTGGCAGTAACCTGGAGATCGACTTTATTTTGGATGTACCCAGTGCCAATTATCGTATTGAGTTCTTTGATAACCCCTCAGGACTTGACCCTACCGGACATGGAGAGGGTGA
>JANQPK010000435.1 GCA_028289505.1 Cyclobacteriaceae bacterium | reverse complement strand
TTTTACCACGTCAGATCCATGATCTGGCATAGCTTCCAGTACTTGCGTCCTTCCTGGATGCTGAGCTCCGCTTATCCTAAGGTAATGGCCATAAAGCGGTTCATCCAGGACTGTTGTGTCCGGGCGTTGGGCAAAAGAGTATAGAAGTGTGGTTGACACATTGCGTGGCCCGGACCAAAGAGAAATTCTTTTTTCTGTCATCTAAAACCCAGCTTATATTACAAACGCGAAAACTAAATACTATCTAGAGAAATCCAAGCTCCGTTTTGCGCTCCGCTGTGCTTCGCTGCTTCCATGAATGCATACAATTCAAGTGTTTCTTCTGGGGGTACCGGAGCTTCACCAGTCCGGAAGTACTGGAGGATGGCTTCAATCAGTGGATCATAACCTTCCCATGATCCCAAATCTGTCAACCCTTCGGCCCCAAATGCTTGACCGCCATACCCTTTCTCACCACTTAAAATACCCCTAAAGGTGCCAATGCCTCCATTTTCCCATTCACCAATTACCGTGTCGTGCTGACCTGACTTGATTCTTCTAACACGCTGACATCCTGTTCTCATAGTGGTGTATAACAATTCAACACCATGGATGCCATACCAGAACAAGTCCGAATGATTGGGCTCATAACTGACTGGACTGTAGGTGTCAGCACCCAAGACCTTGCCTATGGAACCGTTTCTTACTGCTTGGGCTTTGCTCATGTACCGGGTGCCAGATGAAGAAAAGGTGGCTAGCCCCGAATCTTTAGCCAACTGGTAGATGGACTTGACATCCTCGTATGTAGCCGCAACGGGCTTGTCAATGAAGGTTCTCTTTCCGGATTTGAATACGATTTCAGCTTGTTTTTTGTGAAGTCTTCCATCGTTGGTTTCCAGTAATATACAATCACATGATTCAAGTACTTGTTCAATTGAATTAACAATTTTCAATCCCATGCCTTGGAGCTCCTCAGTGAACTGATCGACTCTTTGATAACTAGAAGGAATGTCCTTGCTAACTGTAGTGTAAGCAGTTGTCACCTGAAAACCATTGTCATGGTTGTTAATATATTTGCTGAAGGCCACACTATGGGAAGTATCCATACCAATCAGTCCGACCGGGACTTGTGCTTTATCAACACTTTTACCGACCATTGGCAAAGTAGCTGCCATGGTCAAGCCGATACTTCCTGAGGCACTTGTTTGTAAAAACTTTCTTCTGTCAATTGATCTCACCATAATTCATCATTATATATCCAAACAAATCTCTTAACTGCTGATCGTCCAAATGGTCCACCAGTCTTTCAGGCATTATCGATACCGGTTGAGCTTCCATTTGTGTAATCTGGCTCATTGGTATAGTAACTTCATCGCCATTAAATGATCGAAGTTTTACCACCTCGCTACTTCGGTGGGCAATGGTACCCGTCAAAGTACGCTGATCTGCAGTAGTAATTTTATAATTTACAAATCCTTCCCGGATTTCGAGGTTAGGATCGACAATATTTATGGCAAGATAGTTTAGGTTCTCTCTATCATAACCGGTTAACTCTGGTCCTATGACCCCGCCTTCTTCAAAGAGTATGTGACAGGAGCCACATAATCGCTGGTACTGCTGCTTACCGGACCGCAAATCAGCGGTTCCAGATACTACTACCTCTAGAATCCTACTTATAGTCTGCTGTTTTTCCTTAGAGGAGGCGGTGGCAAACTCCGGCCAGATGTTGTCGATTGCAACATCCAATTGGTCATTTTCAAGTAGTTGTAGTTGGCGTACTACTTGTACCGACAAGTCCTTGGGGTCTACTCTTTTATCCTCTTTGATCAAACGCATTAGTGGAGCCGCCCAATGATCTCTGGAAGCCAAGAGATTTAAAGCAGCTAATCTCAATGATGGGTCTGATCGTAGTTTATCGGGATAAGCCTCGGCAATTTCATCGCCAATCTTGGGATCTTGGAAATTTGCCAACGACATCAAGCAGGCCTGACGCACAGAGATCCTTGATTGCTGATTTTTAGCAAGCTCAAGCATTAATGGAACAGATCGATCAATTCGCAGGTCACCAAATAATTTAATATAAGCCAGGCGTGCTGCAACCTCCTGCTGATCATCAGCAATCATCTCCATCGCCGATGCAATGGCCATCTCGTCATTCTGTTGAATTCTGATGGATAAAGGCGCTTGGCTATATTGCTCCAAGTAGGGGGTCAGTTTCTGGGCCAGATTATCGGGAAGTTCGGATATTCCCTTGCCTCTTAATCCTTCCTGAACCCCCGTCAGAACAGGTGCTACCTGTTGCTGATCAGCGGCCATGGAAAGCAATTCGATACATTGCAGGTAGCTTTTATCGGTACCTTCCATGATCAGTTTTTGTGATAACCGCTCTAGTATCACCGTTTGAATTACCTGGTAATTCCAAATTGCAGGGTCCCTCAGCAGGTCTATTACCTGATCGCCAAATTCAGATACTTGTGATTCCAAAGCCCACCAGATCAACAACGGGTTATCAAGATCGTCTGTTAATTGTGGCTTTTTGATCAATTCTTTAATAACCGGTAAAGCCTGATAAACTGGCAGTCTTTTAGCACTACAGGCAATTTGACTGATTACCTCAGCATGATTTTCTTTAGAAACTGCCTGATAAAAAATTTCATAGCCATGGGGTGAAATGGAATTTTCATCACCCAGCAACCGAATGGTCCACATGCGCACATAAGGGTCCTGGTGCAGTAAGCCCTTGCGAGCGACATCATCATCCAAGAAACCGCTAATGTTGATGGCCCACAGCGATTCTAGCGCCAGTTGCCCTGTTTCTCGCACCAAAAGGTTTGTTAGAGGCTCCACTGCCATTGGATCTTTTCGGTCTCCAAACTGCCGAATGGCCTGCTGACGGTACCATTTGTTATGGTGGGATAACATTCCAATTAATTCCTGAATGGAAGAGGTACTCAAGTCAAAGCTCGGAATACCTTGATATTGCTTACGTCTAATGCGATATATTCTGCCACTGCTTTTATGCCAGTTGTCAACCGGATCAATATGAGACAATCTGCTGTCGTACCAATCGGCAATATAGACAGCCCCATCTGGGCCTACTTTGATATCAACTGGTCGAAACCAATGATCTTCTGTTTGTACAATTTTCTTCAGATCCACCGTGCTAAAGGTTGATCCATTGGGAACTAGATCACTCAATTGTAGATAATTGAGCAAAGGGTTAATCGCAATCAGTCTACCGTGATAGGCATCTGGTAATAGATCCGCTTCATATTTTACCCAGGCATGGGTGAATCGCAGGGCCTCGCCTTCCAAAGCCATGTTCTTTAAATACCCAAAGGCATGCGGATTGGTAAGGGGGCCGTGTTTTCCCCAGTTTTTGCTGTAGAAGGCACCTTGTTTATAGTATTGGCCTCTAGTTTCAGCACCATTGTCTCCCGAATAGATTCTGCCCTTATCATCGATTTCTACATGAAAAGTGTTGCCACCACCCTCGGCGAAGAGTTCAAATATTTCGGTTTCCGGATGATATCGCCAAATACCTTGTCCTTCGAATCGCAGGTTTTTAGTAGCCGATGAACTGATGTTTGATGTTACCGTGCTCCCAGTGGCGCCATAGAGCCATCCATCCGGTCCCCACCTTAGACTATTGGCGACCGCGTGCGTATCCTCTAAACCAAATCCACGCAGATGTACCTTTGGAGGTCCATCTGGTAAACCGTCGTCCGTGCTATCCGGATACGCTAGCAGGTAGGGTGGATTTAGTACCCAAATCTGATCCCTACCCAAAGCAACCCCGGTGGCGATGTTCAATCCGGATATGGCTTCGGTGGATTTATCATACACACCATCGCCATTCGTATCCTCATAAAAAACAATTTTATCGGCTCCTTTGGATCCTTCTGGCGGAGGTTCCGGTATTTTATCAAAGGCAATTCGCAGATGATTGTCAATGCCCGTTACCTTTAGGTCCTTCGGGTAAGGGTACTGGTTGTATTGCACCACCCACAGCCGGCCCTTGTGGTCAAAAGTTAGTTCAAGGGGCTGATTTACCAATGGTTCGGCTAAGACCAAGTCCATTTCCAGGTCTTCAGCCAGATGAAATTCCCGCAATGCTACTTCTGGTGGAGTTGGTAAACTACTATCAGCCAGGGCCCCACGACCCTTGAATGATTGTAAGTAGTCTGCCACTTCTTGATTTCCTGCTACCTGCCCAAAATTGAACCCATTGTCTTCCGGTTTCGTACAAGTGGATAATACCAGTAGTATTATTATACAGAAGCAGGCGAGTGTTTTCATAAAATTAATCCTCCGTAAATTCGACGGCTTATCAATGTT
>JANQPK010000414.1 GCA_028289505.1 Cyclobacteriaceae bacterium | reverse complement strand
ATAGTTGATGCCGGTTTTAATGGAGTGGTGGTTACGGTTCTGAAGGATCTACAGACCACTACCAGGGTTACCGAAGAAGGAGGCTACACTACCGGTGGTTATACCGGTGGCCCCTACTATTCCTATTATCCCGGATATTACGGAGGGTTCTACGGTTATTACGGCAATGCCATGTCTTATGCTACCTACGGCAACTATGTGCCCACTACCATCACTACCCAAACTTCCAAGACCTATATTCTGGAAACGGTAATTTATAATCTCACACTTCCGGAAGAGGAGCAATTAGTGGCGGTAGTTACCAGTAAAATGGATAACCCGCAAAATGTGGCTTCCACTGCTAAGCAATATGCCAAAGCGGTTGCAGGTGCCCTAAAGAAGTGACGCTATGAGATTATGGTATACTAGCTTAATCGGACTACTACTGACTCATGGGAATATAAGTTGGTCGCAAGACATTATAGTATATAAGCAAGTGGATACTGTTAAACTTCAGCTGGAAGTCTATTACCCGGATACCTTGCAGCAGAATCAACCATATCCTGCCATGGTTTTTTTCTTTGGTGGTGGCTGGAAAGGCGGGAATCGTTCCCATTTCTTAAATCATGCCAAGTACTTTTCAAAGCGGGGTATAGTGTGCTTCCTGGCCGATTATCGCACTTGGAATAAGCATCAGGCAAGCCCTTTTGAATGTCTGAAGGATGCCAAAGCGGCGATGCGCTATGTTCGTGAACATGCACCTGACTTCAATATTGATCCCCATAAGATTATTGCGTCAGGGGGCTCCGCCGGAGGACATTTAGCTGCTGCCACTGCCCTGGTGTCAGGCTTCAATCACCAGGATGAGAATCTCTCAATTAGTTGTAAGCCCAATGCCTTGGTGCTATTCAACCCTGTTTTTGACAATGGACCAGGTGGCTATGGCTATGATCGAGTGTCTGAAGCTTATGCTCAGTTTTCACCGTTACACAACCTGGGTTTTGGTGCCCCACCTACCTTAGTTTTGTTGGGGACCGAGGATAATCTAGTGCCTGTGGAAACCGCCCAGTACTATTGCAAAGTGATGGAAAAAGTAGGCAGCAGGTGCGATCTTAAACTGTATGAAGGGGAGGGGCACGGTTTTTTCAATTATCCGAACTTCGAATATTACCGCCTAACCCTTACTGAAACTGATGCCTTTCTACAATCTCTGGGCTATCTGGGTGGATATCCTGAAGTTAACATTGAGTAACGAAAGCTTCTGTCATTGGTATTGCCAGTTAGTCTGCCGCTCCCTGTAATTGATCGGTCAGATTCTCTTTGACCTCTCCCAGGTTGCGTTTCACTTTTCTGAGCCCCAATGAAATGACAATCATTATGATACCCTTGAACCAGAAGGCAAAACTGATCAAGGTGACAATAGCCATAGCGCCAGACAAAGGTTTGCCGGTAATCAAAAAGCCTAGCACCGTAAGCACAATGCCACCCATAAGACTTAACCACCAATATTCCAGGCCTTCTTGTTTCAATCTAAATGAATTCACAACTTCGATTATACCTCTGAATAGAAACCAGATCCCCAGTACCAAAGTTAGGGCCACTGCAGTGGCTATGGGGTTGAACAGAAATACTGCACCCAATACTACGTCAATTAGTCCGAAGGCCAGATACATGCCCCATTTCTCCATTCCGTCGCGTTCCCGGATGGCCAGGATTGACTGTAAAGCCCCGGTTACTATCAATATAATTCCTATGTAGATTGCTGCTACTAGTATGGTTTCACCTGGATGGTTCCAAACCAGAAATCCTAAAATGATATATGCAATTCCCGCAATTAGCAGTAGCCACCAATTCTTAATTAGCTTGATCATAGTTGATATTTTGTTTTGAAGGTTAGGTTTGATTTAGCTCAGCATTACTGGCTGGTTTTCAACAATATAGTAATATTACCAGTAAGTCCAATTGTTTTTTTTGTACAAAAAAATATGGCTTTTACCATACAATCTCATTAACTTGATCGCAGCTAAATCGTTTGCGGTGCCGCTTTTCATGGACGTACATAAAGGAGCAGAATTCACGCTTGAAGACGTGAAAAGGAACCATCTGGCCGATATGGCGGTACAAAGTAGATATGGGGTTCGATATGTCCAGTATTGGGTGAACGAAGAAGCCAATATGGTTTTTTGTTTAATGGAAGCACCTAACAAAGAAGCTTGTATAAAGGTGCATCAAGAGGCCCATGGTGATCTAGCCTGTAATGTAATACAGGTAGAAAAAGCTGCCTATGAACTCTTCATGGGGGTAACTACTATCGATGAATTTGAGTTGACGCATGATTTGCATGGGGCGTTGGATGCTGGTTATCGGTTCTTTATTGCCATCAGTTTTATGGGACCTGAAAAGGTTTTAATTGAGCCTGAGTTTTTAACTGGCAAAATATTGCGGGAGCAAGAAGGTCGGGAGGTAAATCACGGTGGTCAAGAAATAATAGGTGTATTTAACTCATGCAAACAGGCCATCGAATGTGCTAAAAACACACAGATCGAAATTGGCAGGTTTTTAACTGAGCAGCAATTAAGTGACCGGGTGGAGTTTAGAATTGCATTAGCCGCCGGTGAGCCTGTGACCGAACAGTCTGAGCTTTTTGCAGATACCCTGGACCTGGTCATAAAATTGAATACGCTGGCTGGAAAAAACCAAATAGTTCTTTCTTCTTTGGTAAAGGATTTATCTAAGGACCATAAAATTCCCATCAATAAGTTGTTCAAAGTAATGAAACCATCAGAGGAACAACTGTTGATACGGCTAATGGAAGTTGCAGAAAATAAGTTAAGCGATGTTCAATTTAGCGCTTTACTGCTAAGCAATGAAATGGGTATGAATACCGCCCAACTTACTGATAAGGTAACACAGCTAACCAAATATTCACCCACCGACTTTATCAATGAACTTCGTCTAAAAAAGGCGGAAAAATTGATTCGAATTAAGGGACTGGGTATTTCTGATATAGCTGCGAAAGTTGGTTTCAGTGACCCCTCCATTTTTGTACAGTGTTTCTCTGATAGATTTGGAATCTCACCCGCTCAGTACCCAGAACCTGCTTAAATAAAGCACGATACTTAAGCCAATATTCCTTGGACAACGTGCCCGTGGACGTCGGTCAGTCGATATCTTCTGCCCTGGTGTTTGAAAGTGAAAAGCTCATGATCAATTCCTAAAAGGTGCATGATAGTGGCCTGAAAGTCGTGCACATGAACTTTATTTTCTACAGGGCTAAAACCAAAATCATCCGATGTACCATAGCTAATCCCAGGCTTAATACCAGCTCCTGCCATCCAAAGGGTAAATACATAGGGATGGTGATCACGCCCCCAGTTGCGATAATCCTCAATTTTACCCTGAAGGAAAGGGGTCCGACCAAACTCTCCACCCCAGATCACCAGTGTATCTTCCAGCATGCCTCTTTGTTTGAGGTCTTTTACAAGTGCCGCACTAGGCGCATCGGTATCTTTACATTGTATTTGCAACTGATAATTCAAATTGCGGTGTTGATCCCACCCGGCATGCATACACTGCACAAACCGCACACCTCGTTCTGCCAAGCGACGGGCCATCAAACAATTGTATGCAAAGCTGCCTTTTCGATGGACATCAGGGCCGTACATGTTCAGGATGTGTTTGGGTTCATTTGAAAAATCAGTTAGTTCCGGAACGCTCATTTGCATCTTATACGCCATTTCATATTGTGCTATGCGCGTATTGATCTCCGGATCTCCATATCGATCTAAGTTGATATGGTTTAGTTGCTCAAGATCGTCAAGTAATTCACGTCGAATGGTCCTGCTCATTCCCGGCGGATCCTTAAGGTATAATACTGGATCCCCTCCACCTCTGAATTTTACACCTTGAAACTGAGTGGGTAAAAAACCACTACCCCAGTAGTAGTCGTAAAAAATCTGTCCACAACTGGCTTCTTTATCTCTGGAGGTCATGGCTACAAAAGCAGGAAGGTCTTCAGATGTAGTTCCTAGACCGTAGGTGAGCCAAGATCCCATACTGGGCCTGCCAGGTTGTTCAGACCCTGTTAAGAAGAAGGTAATGGCAGGGGCGTGGTTTACGGATTCCGTGTACATGGACTTGATGAAGCATAAATCATCCACTACTTTAGCAGTTTCCGGCATCAGATCCGAGACCCAGGACCCGCTATCACCATGCTGAGCAAATTTGCCTCTGGCAGATATCAGAGGGCGGTTCTGTTGCTTTCCTGTCATAGTCGAGAACCGCTTTCCTTCAACCAGATCATTGGGAATTTGTGTTCCGTGCCATTTCTCCAGAGCTGGTTTGTAATCAAACAGGTCTACATGTGATGGAGCCCCGTTTTGAAAGAGGTAAATGATCCGCTTGGCCTTAGGTGCAAAATGAGGTAGAGATTGAATGCCTTTTGCTGTAGTAGGGGCCTGTCGACCTATTAGTTCAGTAGACAACAGCGTTCCCAATGCCATGCTTCCAATTCCTTGGGCCATCTTACCGAAGAAATTTCTCCTGGTAATGGATGTGTTTAGTTGTTGGATCGGGTGCATCATTATTGCCTGGTTATGGTTTCATCTAAGTTTAGCAGTAGCGAACAAATGGCAGTGAATGCCGCATGGCCAGCTGGGTCCAGATTGTCATGCAAGGGAAACTCTCCGATCGCGGTCAGCGCAGTGGCCTGCTCTTCGGCACCTGAATAGGACTGTTTCAACTCGGCTAGACGAGAGGATAATATGGACATTTCATCTTGTTCGGGTTTTCTGGAAGTGGCCAGTTCAAATGCTAAGCTCAACCTTGATTGATCCGTAGATTCGGCCATTAATACTCTTGCTGCCATCACGCGAGCAGCTTCCATAAAGGTGATGTCATTAAGAGTGGTTAAAGCATGTAAGGGTGTATTGGTGCGATTGGTCTTTACCGAACAGGTTTGTCGAGCGGTATTATCAAAAAGCATGGTAGGTCCCACAATTCGCCTCCAGAAGGTATATAGAGTTCTGCGGTAAAGGTCATCTCCATGGTCTTGTTGATACTTAATCTTGCCGAATGTTGCTTCTTCCCAAATACCTTCGGGTTGGTAGGGCTTAACCGGAGGTCCGCCTAGTGAATCGATCAGCAAACCACTTACCAGCAGTGCCTGATCCCTCAACATCCAGGCCGGCCATCTCATGCGGGCAGCACGGGCTAAAAATTTGTTCTCAGGATCTGTATCCAGTAGTTCCGGATCAACTTTGGAGCTTTGGCGATAAGTGGCACTCATCACGATTTTTTTAAATAGTCTTTTGAGGTCCCAACCATTCTCCATAAAATCGACTGCTAACCAGTCCAATAATTCCGGATGAGTAGGTAATGCTCCTTGTACCCCAAAATCTTCCACAGTTTTAACGATTCCATTACCAAAGAAATACTGCCAATACCGGTTTACGGTAACACGGGCAGTCAACGGGTGCTCTTTAGATACTAACCATTTTGCCAGAGCCAGCCGATTGTTTGGCTGACCGTTGGGCAGTGAAGGAAGTACTGCTGGCACATTTCTCGCCACGGTGGCCTCTTTTAGCGGTTTGTTGTAAATCCCACGTTCGAGAATGTAAGTGGTACGGGGTAAATCCAATTGGTCCATTACCATTACCTGGAGGTTTTGGGCAGACTGACGGTCACGCTTTTGCTTTGCTTCTCTCAACTGCTGCAATAGTTCGGAGTATGCCGGATCCCGATTTTGATAGTAGTTGCGCAATAAACCAATGTAATAGGGATTTCTTTGATTTGGGGTGTAGCCCAGTGCAAATAGATTGTCTCCATCCAGGTTAGCTGCAGAATCAGATTCGGAAGCTGGCATGCCCACTGCCCGAGGGAATTTCTTCAGCTCAGTAGCGGATACCTTTTGTGATATCTCATCTACGTATTGCTGTAATGCTGCTACTTTTTCCAACTTTTCAGGTGGACTTAAATCCAATATAGGCTTTACTCTACCGTGATACCCAATTCCCTCCTCGCTGGTCTGGTTGAAGTAATCATAAAGCTGGTAGTACTCTTTTTGGGATATGGCATCAAATTTATGATCGTGACATCGGCTGCAATTCATAGTTAGGCCGAGCCAGGTAGTGCTCATGGTTTCAACCCGGTCGAATACATTTTCCACCCGGGTTTCTTCCGGTATCCGGCCCCCTTCTCCGTTATACATGTGATTGCGGTTAAAAGCAGTTGCTAGAATATTATTGGTAGAGGCATCTGGTAATAGATCACCTGCTAGTTGTTCAATGGTGAACTGGTCATACGGCATGTTACTATTGAAGGCTTCAATCACCCAATCTCTCCAAGGCCACATATTTCTTACAGGATCACCTTGAAAGCCATTAGTATCGGCATAACGGGCTACATCCAGCCACTCCCAGCACCAGCGCTCACCATAGTGAGGTGACCCTAGCAGCCGATCTACTAGGTTTTCAAAGGCTTGTGGGGATGAATCTTCTTCAAATCTTTTAATTTCGTCAATGGTAGGAGGCTTACCGGTTAGATCAAGGCTGAGTCTTCTGATAAGCGTTCGTTTATCAGCTTCCGGTGAGGGCGACATTCGCATCGATTCTAATTTTGACAGTACAAAGTGATCAATTTCATTGCGGAGCCAGTGTTGAGATACTACCTCAGGTAAAGGTGCCTGTACCGGGGCGATATAGGACCAGTGCTGCTTCCATTGGGCACCTTGTTCAATCCATTTGATTAAAATGGCTTTTTCTTCAGCCAACAGCGTCAGCTTTGATTCAGGAGGTGGCATCACCTGCTCTGGATCTTGATGGAGGATTCGATCAATTACTGCACTTTTGTAAGGGCTTCTCGGGACAATTGCAAAACCTTCTGACTCTTGAAGTGCAGCAAACATGAATTCGGGATCATCTAGTCGGATGTTGGCTTTGCGCGCATTGTTATCCGGACCATGACAGGGGTAGCACCGGTCTGACAGAATCGGTCGTACGTGGAAATTATAATCTATCTTTTCTGGCAGGTTCCGGTATGATTCGGACACTTGGTCCGATAACCTGTCTGAACAAGCCACCAAATAAAGCCCTAATATCAGTAATAGTACAGCTGCGATCTCACGTGGTTGAGGACTCTCCATGTACTAAATTTAAGAAAAACTGGTTCATCAAAACACATCACGTCAAATGGGGGATAAGAAAAATATGTTTTACCGTCTATCAACGGAATGCTCTGATCAAAGAAAACCGCTTTGATCGGTATATGCGAAACCGGTAATTATAAGACCAAAATAAAAATTTTGCACTATGATACAATTCTTGAAAACTACCAAACCATTACTGGCAGCAATGGGGTTATTGTTGTGCAGCTTTGCTGCTCTTAGTCAAGGTGTTACCACACCTCGTGCTGCTAGCCCTGCCGCGGAGATTAGTCAAACCATAGGGATATCCAAAGTAACTATCAAATATTCCAGACCGGCAGTTAACGACAGGGATGTTTATGGCACTAACCTGGTTCATTACGGATACAAAAATCTTGGATTCGGAACTTCAGAAGCCGCGCCGTGGAGGGCGGGAGCCAATGAAAATACCACTATTACTTTCTCTCATGAAGCCATGGTTGAAGGAGAGCGCGTTCCAGCAGGGACCTACGGATTATTCATGGCCTTGCATCAGGATGGAAAGGCAGATATCATTTTATCAAATAATAGCAGTTCATGGGGTAGTTACTTCTATGATCCCGAAGAAGACCAGCTAAAGGTGACTGTTAATACTCAGGAGACTTCCATGACTGAAAGATTGACTTTTGATTTTGTGGATATTGGAACCAATTCCGCAGTAGCCGTTTTAGATTGGGAGAAGAAACGATTCCCTTTTAAGATTGAATTCGATGTGAATGCAGTAGTAGTGGCCAATGCACAGGAAGAGCTGAGAGGGGTGAAAGGATTCGGATGGCAAGGCCCAGCAACTGCCGCCAACTACTGTCTTCAGAACAACTATAACCTGGAACAAGGGATGAAATGGGCCGATCAGGCGGTTAACAATGAGAAAAATTTCAATACCCTGTATGTTAAAGCAGGCTTGAGCAAGGCTTTGGGGCAGGATGCCCATGATTTGTATGATCAAGCGGCATCATTGGCTAATAAAAACCAGTTGAATTTCCTAGGATACCAGGCGATGGGAGCTGGTGATCAAGATCAGGCTCTTGAATATTTTAAGTTGAATCTTAAAAGGAATCCCGAGGATCCCAATATGTATGACAGTCTTGCAGAGTGCTATAAGAATATGGGGGAGGACAAAGAAGCCATCAAGCATTTTAAAAAGTCACTTTCCATGAATCCGCCGCCTAACGTGAAAGCCAACTCCATTAAAAACCTGGAGGAATTGGGAGTCGATACCAAAGAGTACCTCACCGATATGTAATCCACCTACCTCTGATTAACCAAAGCCACCTAATGGGTGGCTTTCTTGTTATAGTTCAATTAGTGCCTTAAAATATGCAAAAAGTGGTTACCTTTTTCCCAATATTAATATTAATATATGGATAAAATATATAATTATAATGAGAAAGATGGTAGCTCTCAAGGAACGACTAGAACAAAATGCCCAGCAACGAAGTCAGTTGTTGCAGTTTGATATTGAACATAGTTTACCTCGAACAAAACAAATTCACCTTGAATATTTGCGTATTGAAGCGCAAACCTATCAGGAAATGCTGGGACAAATTCGTGATAGAAGGTGGTATTGGCCGAGGTCAAAACGAGTTTCCCTGGCAGGTGTGGTCACCATTATGTCCCTCTATGTTCTGGGTATTTTTTACATGTTCCAGGAAATGGATCTTTCTAAGGTAGAGCAGTGGCAGTTCGCGGTTGCCACCTTGCCATTCTGGTTTATCATGGTGCTGGTCCCTATGGCTATTATAGCTTTCATGGCTAATAGTAAGTAGGCGTTAATTAGGCATTAATCAAGCCAGACTTAACTGCATAAAGGGTTAGCTCAGACACGGATCCAAGTGCTAGTTTCTTCATTACATTTTTTCGGTGGGTATAAACCGTATGATGGCTTAAACTTAATTTCTCAGCGATCTGACGAGCATTCAAGCCACTGGCGGTAAGTTGTACCACTTCAATCTCCCTCCTGGATAGTTCAGTAGGTAGAAACTTATCCTGATCATCTTTCTGCAGGTGTTTATCCAGAATTAACTCTAATACCTTGTTGCAAAAAAACTTTTCACCCTTGGCAGTAGCATAGATAGCGGCCACAATTTCCTGTTGACTACATTCTTTGGTAACAAATCCATTTATTCCGGGTTCCAATGCCTCAAAAATAGAGGCGTTGTCGTTATCAGAGGAGATCACTAATATTTTGGTTTCCGGACTTATTTTAAAGACCTCTTTAAGATCATTTATTGAAATGAAATTGCTCAGATTGTAGTCAACCAGGAGTACCTGAGGATGTTCTTGGTGCAATATCTTTCGGAGATCGTCCATGGAATCGATATCATCATACAAAGCCAGGTCTTTCTTCTCCTTAATGAAAGATCTAAGACCCACCTTAGTCAAGGCTTGTTTATCCGCTAGAGCAACCTTTATGGACACCGAAGTTATTTAGAATGATTATAAATTGATGCAATATAGGCTTGAAATTGCAAACAAGGAAGTTATTGCACCTGAAATACCCGGATACAATCGAGCGCTATGGTCTGGGTAAAGCTGGGGGTGGCATTGGGATCGCCAAGGCCATAAACCTCCCACCGTTGTATTGGCGATAAAATAAAAGGGTACAAAAAACTACTAGGCCGGACGTCATTTAGTAATCTATACCCTCTTTTGCAATTCCCTCAACTGGTTGCTGGATGAATTCCACAGTTTGCTTTGCTAGGGTTAATGGCGTATAATGGTTATATTATGAATATCAATATGTTATAACTATTTTTAGGGAAATAGCAATCAATTGTTAAGAGAGCTAGAATCAATATAATGAAACAAATACTATTCATAATTCTCATTATCTCCAGTGCCACCCAGATGCAGGGCCAAATCCCAGTTTTATTGGATACCGATGCCAACAACGAGCTGGATGATCAGCACGCAATTGCTTATATGCTTTTCAATAGTGATGTTTTCAACGTAATTGGAATTACCGTAAATGCTACGTTTAATGGAGGAGATATTGATCAACATATGGCTGAGGCTCAAAGGGTTGTAGAGCTTTGTGGTTATGCGGATCAGGTAAAGATCATACCTGGTGCCAGTGATACATATGCCAAAACCGCCCCACTAGTTAAGACACCAAATTTTGATGGGCATCAGGCGGTGGATTTTATTATTCAAGCTGCCCATGAGTTGGAACAGGGTAAGTTAATCGTGGTACCTATAGGGTCAATGACTAATGTTGCTCTGGCGTTGGAAAAAGACCCCTCCATAGCTTCTTTAATAAGGGTAGTTTGGCTGGGATCCAACTGGCCTGAAGCCGGTGAATACAACTTGGTCAATGACACTACTGCAGTAAACCCGGTGATTGACAATCGGGAGCTAGAGTTTGAAATTTGCACGGTTCGATATGGAGAACCCTCAGGGACTGCAGCGGTCGATGTTTCAGTGGCCGAGGTTAGGCAACGCATGCAAGGTCTGGGCCCGGTGCAAAAGAAGCCAGTTATTGGACGGCATGGGGGTAAATTCAAAACTTTCGGTGACTACAGCATTGAACTATTTGAGAATATAGGTGACGAGGTCAGGTCTTTGTTTGATGTGTGTGCTCTGGCCATTATAAAGGATCCTCGTTGGGCCAAACCGGTTAAGGTGCCTGCTCCCAAACTTATTGGGGATGGCTGGGAGGCTCGACCCAACAATTCACATCATATCATCTTCTGGGAACATTTTAACAAAGATGCGATCTTACAGGATTTCTACCTGAGCATGGAAAACCCAGTGATACCAGAAGATTAGTGGATACTGACTACTGAGGCTGCGGTCCTCCCGCTAATTGCTCTAAATCGAATTGGGACAATTTGAACAGCGCCAGTCTGGGGAATCTACCCGTAATGTGGGTTGATGCCAGGACGATCAGTCCACCGTCTTGGGTGGTGCTAAAATCTGCCATCTGATAGGGTTGACCAAAACCAAGATAGCGGCTACCTAATAGGGTCTGATCGGTTTGATCGTAAGCCAGTAGCAAGATTTGACCTGTCTTGGTCTCAGTACCGAATATTACGGTGGCTTTACCAGCCGCATTAACTTTCTTTATGGTAAAGTTTGCTTGCTGCGTCAGTTCATCAAATTGAAGTCCTTCCAGGTCTCCAGTGGCTTCAATACTGTTAACGCTGATATTATAGCTGGGGATAATTTTGTTCTCCAAGAAACTGTAGCGGGCCATAGCAAACTCATTGCCATTGATTTGGGTAGCTCCACTAATGGCGTCGTCAACACCTGGTCCATTGATTACACCGGTTAAAGTACCATCAGAGGCATTCACAAATCCCATTGAGAAGCTGTAGTTGTAAAACCCATTAAAGAAAAAGCTATTACCTACACTTCCTGTCATAAATGGTAAAGGGCGACTGGTACGGATCATGTGCTTAATTATATTCTCCTCCACATCTTCGAAGGTATCGTACTCCTCTTGCCAAATTGCCACCGCATTTTGATTTAACCTGGCCAGTACCGTGGTTTGGTCCTCGCGGTTGTATCCCTGTACCACGAAACCGCCGCTAGTAATACTGGAAATTGCCAGTGGATATTGCAAAGCCTCCAGATAGCCAACTTGAGTAAATGATCCAGCTTGATCTTCGACCTGAACCAGGTATGTTCCCAGGTTCAATTTATCCATACAAAAGAATTGATAGGAGGTACCCGACTTCACTAAACCGTTCAATGGATTAACGTAGTTTTCGCTAGGAGTACGTTCCCATTGAAAATCACCCTGAGCATCTACTTTTATTAGATAAGCACTCAGGAATTGTGTATCGGTAACTTCTCTGCCACCAAGGATCAAATATCCGCTGTCCGCCGTTTGAGCAATGCTAATGGGATAGAAAGCATCTCCATAGTTGTCGGTATTGTAGACTCGCGTAAACACATCCTGCGGTTCAACTGTATTATCCTGGATGTCACAGGAAGTGGCTAGGATAATAATTATGGCTCCAATTCCTGGGATTCTGGCAAGTATGCTGTTAAGAAATTTCATTGTTAAAAGTTTTTATACTTGAGGGTAAATTGACAACCCAGATAGATCTCAATATTGCGTAATTCCAGATCGTCTGTTACATCATAACTGCCAGAAGTTAGGGAGCTATCATCATAACGATTCTTTACATCTACCACATTGTGAAGCCCATATCGATAGTTTACACCCAGGCTAAACCTTACCGTACCCAGATCAGAACCAGCGTTCATGCCTGTTGGACTACTACCTACATCAAGACTTACTCCAGCACCACCAAGTACACCTGCACTAGACCTCAGGAATAGTTCATCCACTCCGATTCTCTCTGAAACATTCGATATTTCGTCCAGCCCCCCTGCAGCACCATCTTCGATTCTGGTATTAATATTCTTATCAGCGTTGGTGCGAAATCCGTAGTAACCACCCAATTGGATATAGGGCTTTAAGGGACCGGTTTTAAGGTGGTATCTTAGCATCAATGGGAAATCCAGGTAGCTGATCGAGTGATCGACATCGTTGGTTACATTGACATAGCTTTGCTGATCTTCAAATTGACTCCACTGGTAGCTGGTCTCATATCCAAATTTGACAGTAGTGTAACCAGGTTCGAACGAAAGCGAGATATTTGGGTTCACCGCAAATGAGCTGGTCAATCCGATATGATTCCCCATATTGCTGTAAGCCTGGTCATACATCTTGGCGTTGGTCAAGTTGCTACCCAAGTCTAAAGGAGTTACCACCGTATAACTTTGGGTGGCTTCAACATGACCTAGGTTTACTCCTCCCTTAACCCCTAGTTGCCACTGTGGTGCCTCTCCTTGGAATCGCGATTTTACCTGACTCTTCTGGTTCTTTTTTCCACCTCCGAAAAGCCCCGATTTATTGGAGTCTCTTCTTGGCTTTTTACCATCCTTTTTCCCTGCAAACTGTGCTATGGCCACCGAAGCAAAGCATAACATTAGCAGGGTAATACATAATGATTTAACCTTCATGTCATTAGAGTTTTATCAATTTCTTAGCAGTATCTAATGGCCCGGCTTTGATTCGGTAAACGTAGGTGCCAGGTCTTAGATCCGACAGATCTATGGTTACTCGGTGTTCTCCAACACTCTGAGTTTCCCTGATCAGGTTTCTAATTCTTCTTCCTCCAGTATCGAATAATTCCATGTCTACTCTTACTGGCGTATTGATATAATAGGAGAATGTGGTGTGATCTCTCACGGGATTGGGATAGGCACTGTTGAGTTTGAATCTTTTTGCAATAAACTCATCTCTGGTGCTGGTCACCACACTGCTAAATAGGTCTAGCTTTTGATCCAAGAAACCATCAAATAAGGTTCTGACCATAGCTTCATCAGTTGCCTCCATCCAGTCGTGCAGTATAGTAGTAAAGACTTGTCTGTAATCTACCTGCATGGGAATGTTATTTCCCGGAAGATCCTGAAGGTCGGGGTTTGTACCTATAATACCCGGTTTTACTGCTTTACCGAATACAAACATAGGCGCTGCGTTCCCATGGTCGGTACCGTAACTGGCATTTGATGCCGCTCTACGTCCAAACTCGGAAAAAGTAGCAGTCACTACCCGATCTTCCAAGCCCAGCCCCTGTAGATCATTTTGAAATGCTTCTACCGCGGAAGAAATATGATACAGTAATGCAGCGTGATTTCCCAAGGTAGGATCGTAGGATTCCACCTGATTGCCATGGGTGTCGAAGCCACCTATCCTGGCTAAGAATATTCTGGTTTTTGATCCTCCACTCAACATTCTGGCAATCAACTTCAATTGGGGAGCTAGCGGATTGTTTAGACGGCCTGCGCTCAAGGGATAGGTTTCGGGATAGGTCACTCCAGAAGTGTTGCTCCCATTATCAAATACTTCTTTCAACCGATCGGCATATTGGTTGGAATTTGCCTCAATGTCCATGATCCATTGCAATTCCTGTCCGTAATGTGTATCAATCACGGACTCCGGAGGAAGACCTCCAGTGTTATTGATGAGGTCGAAAAAGCCTTGAGGATCATTAGCGGCAATAGCCACCGGTATCCCATTATCCCTATGAAACGCCAAGGAAACAGAAGTACCAATTTCCAGAGCTAACGGGTCTGGCATTTCACTAGTGGGGTATGCATCGGGATAATTGGGGAAACAGTGGTCCAGGTACCGACCTACCCAGCCGGATCCCAGATAATCGTCGAAATCGCCCCCCATAAACATAATATCCCGACTTCTAAAGTGGGATCCGTTGTGATTTTCGTAAGAAACGCCTTGTACAATTGCAGCTTTTCCCTGATCGTATAAGGCCTTAGTGCCCACCATATCGGGATGAAGCCCTACCTGATTAGCCGAGTCTAAGGTACTGTCAAGTGGAATATATCCTCTACTTCCATTATCCGGAATGGCAATATTCGGCCTTAAATTATAATAACCAGCATATTGATCAATTGGAATTACCGCATTCAGACCGTCATTGCCTCCGTGCAGTTGTATGAGCACCAGCACTTTGTCGTTGGCAGTAGATGAAACAACTTGCTGCAGTTGTCCCTTGGCCAGCAGTCCTACTGGCAATCCATTCAACACTACAGGTGCTGAGGCTGCAAGGGGTATTTTTTTGAGGAAACCTCTCCTTTTCATAGCTATTATTTATTTAATGGAGTTGATATTCAGGTGATTGCATCAGGGCATTGAACAATGCTTCAAGCTGTGTCCGAACTGCCGCATCGTCATTAGATCCCTGATAGGCTAACCACTCCATGCTCCAGTTGCCCATAGACAATCCATCTAACAGAATATCATTCAAGAAGTAATCGAACCTGTCTACTGTGATGATCTCTGGCAGTAATTCATCTACCAATTCTTGCACAATTACCTGAGCATTCGAGGGATCTGAAATGTTGTTTTCTACCCAAGCAACAGCATCTAATTGAAAACCGAAGTTTTCCATACTTGACATTAATTGTGCGATGTATTGATATCTTCTAGCCAGATAATTGTGTGAGATCCAGTTCCTATTGAAGTCAGGGTTTTGATGATAGGCTGGGTAACCGGCAACTTCAAAGGGATTTAACAAATACATACCTTGCAGATTCAAGGGGTTGACGATCCCATTTTCAAGGGCCTCATAATAGGCTTCAGTCCCTGCTGCTGGCAGGGCTATCCCAAAATATCTAATGGTGCCCAGAATCAGCTCCAGTGGAGACTTGATAATAGCCGCGTGATTATCATCGGTATTAATGGCGTTGTCTGCGTCATAAAAATGCTCACTGCTGAAGAGCTGTTCTAGTACCGGTTGAATTTGATAGTTATTATTGCGGAAGGTAGCTGCCAGAGGTTCAATAATGTCTTGTTCAATCTCCGGGGTGATCTCATAGTACATGAAGAAACGGTACAATTTTCTGCAGATGTGACGGGCCGTCTCTGGTTGATTGAATATCATGTCCAGCAGTTGATCCAATTCATCCAATGTGGCATCCACTGTGGCATCTTCACCGACCAATGCATTTGGTTGAATGGTGGTATTTTGAAATTTCTCACTGAACACTTTGACACCTGCATCATGAGCATTTGCTACAGTGCCACCATCATTTCGAACAAAGCTGGTTGGAATGCCAGTATCTGGGTCAATAGTCAAAAAATCTTCGTCATTTCTATAGCCAGATAGCACCCGTGCAGCTTCTTTTACATCTTGTTCGGTAAAGTGGGTGTAGTCTCCGGCGCCTATTTGAGTGCCTTTGCCAATGCTATATAGCTCCAGCAGTTCTCGACCGAAGTTCTCGTTTACATTATTGCGGTCATTATCCCTGCCATCTAGAAAGATCATCATGGCATTGTCCAAGCAAACCTTCTTGGTCAGTTCCTTGAAATCTCCCAATGCGTAATAGCGAAAAAGTTCGTTCTGATGATAAAGAGCTTGACCACTGCGAACTACCTCGTCTTTGGTAGTAAAATGGGTATGATAGAAGAAAACCATCTTTTCCACTATCGACCTGCCTGAGTTCGCCATTTGACCAACCCACCATGACTTAAAAGTGTCATATTCTGTTGGTGCGGCTGGAATGGCCGGTACTTGAAAAAGTTCGGCAATCACCTGATTCGCCGTTCTGCCAGCAATAAGTCCTATATCCGCCCTGTTGGGCCCAAAGGTTGCCCTTCTGAGGATATGAGCTGACCGTCTTGTTCCTAGGGTCCCGGTTACCGGGTTCAAAGAAGCCATAGCACGAATTTTATCTGTGTTAGTCCCGTAAGCCCACAATTGGTGGGATGGGTTAAAAAATATTACTATTCAAAGACAGTACTAATACCATCTTAGCTAAAAAATGCTGTACTAGGTAAACAGGAAATGTGCCAAACTTTACTAATATTTCATAAATATCTTATTTACAAGCATTTATGAATAGGCCACTTTACACTGATATACCCATACTGATAAAATTGCACTACTAATATGATAATATTCGGGAGGAAAATTTCTTGGATTATTTCAAAGACCTTACATATGCAATTAACCTTTAACAATTAAAAACTAGCGGTAATGCCTTATGGATTTACCGTTTTATTGTTTTTCTGTTCATTCATCACTTTGGTTTGGATCCTGATCGACATAAGGTGGATCTGCTGGTACAGTTCTTTGGAAAACTTATCATCTAATCCCAGCTTTTTTGCTACCGCCAGTCGATCCTTTAGCAGCTCATCCCATCTATTTACTTGCAGAATGGTCATTTTATGCTCCTTTTTGTACTGGGCAATTTTTTCCACTACTTTACCTCTCCTGGCAATGGTATCCAAGATTTCCAAATCGATAGAGTCAATCTCATCTCGATACATACTTAGGAAATCAACAGTATCGGGATCTACCCCTTCTGGCTTTCTTACCTTAAGCTCGTGCAAAATTTCTGATAATGCTACCGGGGTCACCTGCTGGTCCTTGTCGCTCCAGGCTTCGTCGGGATTGGGGTGCGATTCGATCATTAGGCCGTCCATCGCTAGATCCAGGGCCTTTTGAGAGACTTCCAGTAGTAGGTCTCTTTTACCACAAATGTGACTGGGATCACAGATAATGGGCAGATCGGGCAAGATCCGCTTGAGCTCAATGGCTAATTTCCAAACCGGGGCATTGCGGAATCTTCCATTTTGTCCTGAGGAGAATCCCCTATGGATAGCTCCGAGACGGGTAATGCCTGCCTGATGAATTCTTTCAATAGCGCCCAACCAAAGCTGAAGGTCTGGATTAATTGGGTTCTTTACCAATACTGGGACGTCTACACCTCGAAGTGCATTTGCAATGTCTTGCACGCTAAATGGGTTTACAGTGGTACGAGCTCCTACCCAAAGTATGTCAATTCCGTGTTTTAGCGCTTCATATACATGATTGGCATTGGCTACTTCCACTGAAGTAAGTAAGCCGGTTTCCTGTTTAACCTGCTGTAACCAGGATAAACCTTCGATGCCTATGCCTTCAAAGTTATTGGGCCTGGTTCTTGGCTTCCAGATTCCGGCTCTGAAAACTTTTACCTCCGGAGCGTGTTTCACCAGATCTTTGGCGGTTTGCATTACCTGTTCAGGAGTTTCAGCGCTACAGGGACCACTTATCAGTAAATGAGACTTGTCGGTAAGTCCCCATTGGTCGATCGGTACTAATTTCATGTTATCAATCATGCTTCTATGGTATTTTTTAGTTTCTTAATTCGATTTATTGCTTCTTTTATCCTTGATTCATTTACACAAAGTGAGGCACGCACGTATCTACTACCCTGGTCGCCAAATACTTGACCTGGAACAATAAAAACCTTCGCCTCTTTGAGAATGCTATCGGTGAAAGCTATTGCTTCCTGGTGTTCGGGAATTTTACCCCAAACAAACAAACCGGCGGTCTCAGTTTGATAAGTGCAATCCATAAGATCCATTAGTTGTTGCACCAGTGATCTTCGGTATTTATAAATGCCATCTCGAGTCTGATGCCAATTGGATTCCACCTGCAGTGCTTCCACCGCCGCATCCTGGATCCCTTTAAACATACCGCTGTCAATATTACTTTTAACTTGAACTACTGCATCGATGTATGCGGAATTTCCGGTCAACATTCCCACACGCCAACCGGCCATTTGGTGTCCTTTGCTCAACGAGTTCAGCTCAATCCCTACTTTTAAAGAACCTGGTATAGAATGCAAACTCAAGGGCAGTTGCGGGTTGAGAATTAGGCTGTAGGGATTATCGTGACACAGTAGTATGCTCCCGTCCCCGCACCAATTCACTAATCTTTCGAAGGTTTCTTTCTTAGCAGTGGCTCCAGTGGGCATGTGCGGATAATTAATCCACATCAACTTCACTTTTGAAGTATCGAGTTTATTTAGGAAATCCCAATCCGGCTGCCAGTCATTGTCCTCGTCCAGAACGTAGGTAACTGGTAAAGCTCCAACCAACCTGGTGGTCCCGGCATATCCGGGATATCCGGGGTTTGGGATCAGTACTTGGTCACCGGGGTTGAGGAATGCCATTGAAATATGGAAAATGCCTTCCTTGGATCCCATTAGCGGCAGTATTTGCCGGTCAGTATCCAAAACTACACCATATACCTGTTGGTACCACTGGGAAATACCCAAGCGTAATTCGGCAGTACCGCGGTAGGGTTGATAGCCGTGATTGCCAGGTTCCAGTGCAGACTGGTGCAACTTCTCGATTACCTGTGGTGCCGGAGGCATGTCCGGGCTTCCAATGCCCAGATTGATCACATCCATGCCGGCGGCATTCATCTTTCTTATTTCCTGCAGCTTTTTAGAGAAGTAATACTCCTCGACCTGTTGCAGTCGGTTCGCTGTTGGTATAATCATCGTCCCTTAAACCTTTTTTATAAACTCCTAATACACGTCGGCTAAACGTACAGCTTTTTAGTTCTTCCATGGCTTTGCTTAGCTCCGCATCTTCTCCCCATTCCAGATCCAGATGGAATTGGTATTGATAGGGCTTACCCAAAATGGGTACAGATTGAATTTTGGTGATGTTAATTCCATGGTGGAAATAAACCTGCAGCACCTCCATCAATGAACCCACCTTGTGTGCAGCCTCCAGGCATACGGATGCTTTATTTGGGTCCTCAACAGTTTCCTTTCCATCCCTGCTCAGCACTAAAAACCTGGTTTGATTACGCTTTAAATTTTCGATATTATGCGCTAGTATCTCTAACTCATAGGTTTCTGCCGCACGCATACTGGCGATTGCAGCTACCCCTATGAGATTCTCATCCCTGATATCACGTGCACTTCCGGCGGTATCGTATTTTTCAATGGCCATCATGTGGGGGTGGTTTTCCAAATACAAATTACACTGGTTGAGCGCAATAGGGTGTGAATGAATGACTTCAATATCCTTTATTTTTTGGCCAGGTATGGCCATCAGATGCTGCTCTATATGCAGATATTGTTCGCCGATGATGTGAAAAGGATGTTTCTGTAGTAAGCCATA
>JANQPK010000412.1 GCA_028289505.1 Cyclobacteriaceae bacterium | reverse complement strand
ATAAGCTGTGGCTGCCTGGAATGTTGAAGGTCAAAAGATTAATAGAGGCAGGCTTTTTTGGCAAGATTCTTTCGGTGAGAGGAGAGTTTGGATACTGGGTATTTGAGGGAGATTCCATACCGGCGCAGCGGCCCAGTTGGAACTATAAAAAAGAAGAGGACGGTGGGATTATCACCGATATGTTGTGTCATTGGAGCTATCTGCTGGAAAACCTATTTGGCAAAGTTAAATCCGTCTCTTGCCTGGGAGCTACCCATATACCAGAGCGAGTCGATGAAAAAGGCAACCGGTACCAATGTACTGCAGATGACTCCGCATATGCCACTTTCGAATTAGAAGGTGATATCATCGCTCATTTTAATTCATCCTGGACGGTAAGGGTGAGAAGAGATGACCTGTTGACCTTACAGATTGATGGTACCAAGGGATCTGCAGTGGCAGGGCTTAGGGAATGTCATATCCAACACCGCGGCAATACACCTAAACCGGTATGGAATCCGGATGTAGATCAACCCATCAATTTCTATGATGATTGGTCCAAAGTTCCGCAACAAGAGGAATATGATAATGCTTTTAAAGTTCAATGGGAGTTATTCCTTAAGCATGTGGTAAAGGATGAGCCTTTCCCCTGGTCAATCCTGGAGGGAGCCAGAAACATTCAGCTCGCTGAGAAGGGTATAGAAAGCTGGTCAAAAAGAAGTTGGGTGGATATCCCTGGCGTGGGCTAGGCTATTTGTCCCAATTTCTGGCACTGACCTTGTCTACACCTGGAAAGTCTTTTGGTACTTTTTGAGTTACCTTTCCGGTAGCTGCCCATTCCGATCCCCTTTGAAGAGAAGTAATAAAACCTACACATTCCATGGAATAATCCATATGGCCCATCATAGTATGAAATATGCGGCCTTTACCATAATCTACGGTAAATAGGATGGGTTCATGATTACCCGTGCCTTTCATCTCGGGATCGGAATAGGCGGTGGCTAAAACTGTTAGGTTTTCTGCCGGCCCACACATCTCTGCGTACAGTTCATCCTTGGTATGAAGCCAGGCTGTCGGTAGCCCTTTCATCACGGGATGCTTTGGTGCCGTGGTTTCCACTACATACTGGTGTTGAGGTCCGTGGGACCCACATCCTTTATTTGGTTCAACACGTTGCTCCTTACCTGAATCATCCAAACTTACCCAATAGCCACTACCTTCTCCCCGGCCTCCCCAGCCTCCCAGTCCTATCATCCTATTAAACTCCTGCCAATCAGCCCAGGAGTTATTGGCTGCATGAACTACTACCAACCCTCCCCCCTGTTTCATGTAGCTTTCTAAAGACTGTTGCACTGATTTCGGCCAAGTGGATGCTTTCCAACCCATATTTGAGATTACTACGTCATATTGACTGAAATCAGGATTGTAATTAGGGTCAGGTTTGGGCTCCTCCACAGGAGTGGTCTGCTGGCTGTTTTCCAGCGGGTACATGACCAGTAGCTCTTCAATATCGTCCAATCCGATACTCTTGTCGTAATGAGGGCCTTGCCAGGTATAAGCGGTACGGGAAACATCCACCTCAAAAATACCGGTCTGCTCCAGGTAATCCTTCATCATCATGGTGGTCTTAGGCCAGATGCCATGATTGTTTTCTCCATCAATTATCAGTGCCTTTATTTTCTTTGATCCCTGAGAGAAAGTGGTTATGGGAATAACACTTAATATGATGCTGGCTATTACTAGGTTGATAAGGTTCCTTTTCATTATTACAAAAATGGTTAACTGAACAATGAATGTAGATAAAAGCACAGAACAATACCAGTTTTTATACACAGCAGTAGCTTTCTTGCTGATTTATAATTACTTAATTTATCCGCCCCCGGTAGGTAAAGCCAGGCTGGCTACAAAAGCAAAAAGCTCCCTGTATGGAGCTTTTTGCTTCAGGTTATAGGTTAAAACTATGCTATACACGCTCTGGAGCAAGCTCCCAGGTTTCAGGAGATCTCCACAAGCTACTAAGCATTAACTCTCGCATGAAAAGGAATTCCTTAGGAAGCTTGTCATACATCTTCTCAAAGAGTTCTTCATGCATCAGCACCTCCTTCTTCCAGCCTTCACGGTTAATACTCATCAACTCGTCGAATTGCTCTTTACTGAAATCGATTCCTTCCCAATTTAGGTCTTCATATCTGGGCATGTAGCCAATAGGGCTTTCAACAGCTCCCGTTCGACCATTTACGCGATTGATTACCCATTCCAACACTCTCATGTTTTCACCAAATCCGGGCCACAAGAAATTTCCTTCATCATCCTTCCTAAACCAGTTTACTACGTAGATTCTTGGAGGGTTACTGAGAGATCTTCCGAACTGTAGCCAGTGATTAAAGTAATCTGCCATGTGGTACCCACAGAATGGAAGCATGGCAAATGGGTCTCTTCTCACTTTTCCTACTTCTCCGAAAGCAGCTGCAGTCATTTCAGAGCCGATAGTTGAAGCTGCATATACTCCGAAGTTCCAGTTTGGAGCCTGGTAGATCAATGGAACTGTCGTGCTTCGTCGACCACCTACGATAAATGCGCTAATGGGCACCCCTTCAGGATTCTCCCAGTTCTCATCAATACTTGGACACTGTGCGGCAGGAGCGGTAAAACGGGCGTTGGGGTGGGCTGCCGGTTTTCCACTTGCCGGGTCGTATCTTTCTCCAGTCCATGTTGTGAGATTTTCAGGAGCCTCGTCAGTAAGGCCTTCCCACCAAACATCTCCGTCATCAGTGATACCCACATTAGTAAAGATTGCATTTGATTCGATTGACTTGATGGCGTTTGGATTGGTTTTTTCGTTAGTCCCCGGTGCCACACCAAAGTACCCTGATTCAGGATTGATAGCATACAGTCTGCCGTCGTCTCCTTCTTTAATCCATGCGATGTCATCACCGACAGTGGTGATTTCCCAGTCACTAAGCGATTCGGGAGGGATCATCATGGCAAAGTTGGTCTTACCACAAGCACTGGGGAATGCTGCAGCAACATAGGTCTTCTCACCCTGAGGGCTCTTTGCACCCAGTATCAACATATGCTCAGCCAGCCAGCCTTCTTCCCTCGCCATTACAGATGCAATACGAAGTGCGAAACACTTTTTACCAAGAAGTGCATTTCCGCCATATCCTGATCCATAAGATACAATGGATCTTTCTTCAGGGTAGTGTACTATGTATTTGACAGTAGGATTACATGGCCAAAGAACATCTTCCTGTCCTTCTTCCAAAGGCGCACCTACAGTGTGCAGACATTTGATAAACTCACCATCCGATCCAAGTACATCAAGTACCTTTTGTCCCATACGGGTCATAATCTTCATATTGACTACTACATACTCAGAATCTGTAAGTTCAATCCCAATATGCGCTTTATCACTACCCACAGGTCCCATACTAAATGGTATCACGTACATGGTACGTCCCTTCATTGAACCTTTAAACAATGGCTGAAGTGTTTCCTTCATCTCACGTGGGTCCATCCAGTTATTGGTTGGTCCTGCATTTTCCTTAAGCCGGGAACAGATAAAAGTCTTGTCTTCAACTCGAGCCACATCACTGGGATCTGAGAAACAGGCATAACTATTGGGTCGCTTCTCTGGATTCAATTTTTTGAAAGTACCTTTTGCTACCAGTGCATCGCACATTTCCTGGTACTCTTCTTCGGAACCATCACACCAGTAAATTCTATCTGGGGTGGTCAATTCTGCAACTTCTGCCACCCATGCTTCTAGCTCTGGATGGTTAATGTTAGATTTTTTTACTTCTGTGGGCATAATTTCTAATTCTTTATTTTAGGAGGTTAGGAAACGCAAAGCTAAGGTTAGCCAGCAACTGTTACATTACCCAAATCAATGCAAATATGATTTAAATCATTTTTTCCCAGCTGTCGCTGGCAGGATCTTATACCGCTTTACTGAACACCTGCTCATTTGCTGCTGGCAAACCATAGTACTGATCAAATGTACTGCAGACATTTCTTATAAACGGCTTTCCTGTTTGAGTAACCTTGAGCATAGATCCTTTCCGTTCTATCAATCCCTCATTTTCCAAACAGGTTAAGTGCTGCTCAAGCTCCGATGATATCTCAAGCTGGTATTGATCCAGCATCACCAGATTATTGCATATCAATTGTCTGATCAGTTTGTTGGTAACCTGATCCCGATTAGATAAAAAATGTCCTCGAAAGAGCGCCAGTCCTTGTTGGTGAACCAGCTGCTGATAGGTCTCTACCGTTTTATGGTTTTGGGCATAAGCAGTACCAGTATCGCTAATAGCGGAAGTACCCAGTCCAATTAATAACTCGGTATTACTCACCGTGTACCCCATAAAATTCCGGTGCAAGGTGCCATACCGGTAGGCCTTTACCAGATCATCAGACTCCAATGCAAAATGATCCATACCGATTTCAACATAGCCCAATTCTATTAACATTCTTTTTCCAGTTTCGTACAACTCACGTTTTTCAGAATCTTTGGGCAAGTCAGCTTCAGAATACCCCCTTTGAGAAGGAGATTTCCAAGGCACGTGAGCATAGCCATAGAGAGCAATGCGATCTGGTCGAAGCTTACCCACTTGGTCTATGGTATTTCTAATGGAGGTTAGCGTTTGAAACGGCAACCCATATATCAAGTCGAGATTTATTGAACCATAACCCATTGCTCTCGCGGCCAACACCACTTGCTCTACGGTTTTGAAGCTCTGAATCCGATTGATAGCTTGTTGCACCCTTAAATCGAAATCCTGTACACCTAGACTAAGGCGTCGAAATCCCAGTTGATACAAGGTATCCAGGTGTTCCATTGTGGTGTTGTTTGGGCTTCCTTCAAACCCGAAATCGAATTCAGGGTGCAATTTAGAGGAGCCTATGACCTGATCTATTAGCCATTTCAGATTCCTGGCTCCAAAAAAAGTGGGAGTACCGCCACCCAAGTGCAACTCCCGTATCCTGGGAGGATGGTCGAAATGGTCCAGGTAGGTTTGCCATTCGGCCAGTAAACTGCTTAAGTAGGGAATCTCCACCTGATGGTTTTTAGTAATACGTTTGTTGCAACCGCAATAGGTGCAAAGGCTTTCACAAAATGGCAGATGCAAGTAAAGACTAATCCCTTGGTCCTGGTTGGTGGAATGGTAGCAACTCCTGACCTGCTCCATCCAGTGCTCGACATCCAACGGTTGTGCTTTCCAGTATGGAACCGCTGGATAACTGGTGTACCTGGGCACTGGCACATTGTATTTACTGATCAGATCCTTCATCAATCACATAGGGTTAATTCCACAAAGGTA